>JAPXTT010000044.1:0-7933 GCA_033812395.1 Leucobacter sp.
GTAAACCCCTGCCACAGCACGTTATTAGCCGTTGGCCCGACCCAGAGTGCGCCGTCGGTGCGCGCGGCGAGATCGCTCGCGCCACTGAAGGCGCCCTCGCTGCCGAACGAGCCGAGGCTCTCACCGCTCACTACGAGCTTCGGGCGTTCGGCCTCTGGCAGCGTCACCCAATAGTCATGCACTGCGTCGAAGAGCGCTCGACCGGTTTCACGGGCGCGCTGTTCGTCGACGAGGTAAGACATCCAGCTCGGCAGGTGGGAGTACTGTACGCTCACGGTCGCAGTGTCACCACCCCAGAGATATTCGAGGGCGCGCGACTGGTTTTCGTTGACCCATCCGCGGCCTGTACCCGTCGCTACGTTCAACACCTTGCGCTCGAAGGCGCCGGTGCGCTTCAGCTCGGCCACCGCGGTGTCAACCCGCTGGGTGAGCGTTGCTTCGATGCCCGCTTCGACTGTCGCGGTGCCCACGTATACGCGGATCGGCTGCTCAACTTCTTGCTCGTCGAGGTCGTTGTGCGAAAAGAACTCAGCAATGTCGGCCTCGCTTGGGGTGTTCGCAATGAAGATGCGCCCCTGACGGCCAAGGCTCTGCCACGAAACGGCCGACCCTGGGCCAGCAGAGACCTGCTCGAGCAACGGTGCAGCTGTGTCTGCGGCGAAATCGTTGTTGATCAGGGCAAACGAAGCGTCGAGCCGCTCGGCAACACGCCCCACGGCAACGTCGTTCACGAAGACAAACGAGGCCCAAAGCACAAGCACGAAGCCAAGCGCTGTCGCAACCCTCACTGGCAGCACCCTCGCGATCTGGCTCCCGACCCAGCGTGCGAGTGCACGCACAGCCCTGCTGATGACAAGCAGCACAACGAACACGGTCACCGCAACAAGCAGCGCCACGAGGGGATCAGCGCCAGATGCCGGTGGCATTCCGATGTTTAATCGCTGCGCCTGCTGCCAAGAGTGCGCAAACCACAGCATCACCCCGGTGCCAACGATTGCGGCGAGCGCAAGCACACGCCAGAAGAGCCGCTGCCGCTTCTCGGTGACACGCAGCCCGAATGCGCGTAACACCCAGGCAATCGCCGCACACACGCCATACCCGAGCAGCGCCGAGACCGCCGCAAGCAACCCCTGAAACACGGCGTCGCGGGGCAGCAATGAGGGTGTGAAAGAAAGCCACCCTGCCGCAAGCGCACCCACGGCAGGCAACAGCGGCAGGCGGTCTGGTCGCAGGACCGGAAATGGTTGCATATGCGCAACGGTACACGCAGCGCTGGGTTCGAGGGGTCACGTCTCGCCGGATGGAGCACAAGAAAGCACACGAATCTCGCCCAATCGTGTGCTTTCTCGTGCGCCGTGTGCTTTCTCGTGCGCCGTGTGCTACCTCGTGCGCCGTGTGCTACCTCGTGCGCGGTGTGCTTTCTCGTGCACCGTGCACGGCCGCGCACTTTGCCGAAGCCCAAACCGCCGACGAGCACCTTGGCGATTGTCTCGCTGATCCTCGGCATCATTGTCGCCCCGGAAGGCATCTTCACCGGCCATGCAGCCTCAGCAAGATCAAGCGCACCGGTAGGGCAATGCGGCTCGACCAGATCACGCCCCGTTGCTTGGGCTCGCTGGCGCTACACTCGTAAGCTCACCACACGAAGGGGCCAATGCATGACCGAAGCGCGCGAAGTACTGACCTGGGACGGGTTTGGCGATGCCACCCGCGAGCTCTCTCGCAAGATCGTCGCCGACGGGTTCGCCCCCGAGGTGGTGGTTGCGATCGCACGCGGTGGGCTATTGCCGGCCGGCGCAATCGCGTATGGGCTCGGCTCAAAGAACTGCGGTGCGCTGAACGTTGAGTTCTATACCGGCATCGGCACGGTGCTCGACGCGCCCGAGGTGCTGCCACCCACGCTCGATCTCGACTATCTGAACGGCCGCCGCGTGCTGCTCGTTGATGACGTCGCCGATAGCGGCCGCACGCTCAAGCTCGCGGTCGAACTGCTCGAGGCCGAAGGCGCAATCGTGCGCTCGGTTACGATCTACACGAAGCCGACCACGGTGATTCAGCCCGACTACGCGTGGAAGGCCACCGATCAGTGGATCGACTTTCCATGGTCTGCTGCCGGTTCGGTGATCGAAGAAGACGCGAGCTCCGAAGAACGCAGCGCCTAAGCCCCACTTCACCTGCGGTGGCGCGTACTACTGCACCACCGCCGATGGGCGTTGCCGAGGCACGCACCGCATTCTGTGCGTTAGCGTTTCTGGTCGGGGTTCTGCTCGTCGTCGCCCGGCAGCGTGATCGGCACAGTGAGCAGGCCGGTGTGCAGCGCCTCTTCGATAGCCGCCTCGACCTGGCGCTGACGTCGCAGCTGCAACCTACTGAGGGCTCGCTGCTCGGGCAGGCTCCAGCCGAAACGCACCGCGAGCAGGCGCAGCAGGGTGGTCACGACGACGCACACGGTGCCTGCAATCATGACCGGCACATTGAAGACGAGGATCAGCACAGTCAGCACCGCCGCACCCGCGAGGGCGGCGACGGCATAGAGCGATCCAACGTGCATCAAAGCGATCGGAATGTTCAAGATGATGTCGCGCACGACGCCACCGCCGACCGCGGAAAGTGCGCCGATAAAGAGCGCGGGTGCGACGGGCAAACCAAGCGCAAGCGCCTTCGTCGTACCGATCGCCGCGAACATGCCGACGCTCAGCGCATCGAGCAGGGTGATCACTGGGTCGACGCGGCGCAGCAAACGCGGCAGCAGCATGCCGATAAACGCGGCCCCGATCGCGACAATCAGGTACAGGTTGTCGGTGAAGGCAGCCGGTGGCACGTTCAGCAGGATGTCACGCAGAAAACCGCCGCCGATGCCGACGGCTATGCCGATGATTGCAACCCCGAGCAGGTCGATGCGTTTGAAGCCGGCGGCATACATGGCTCCCTGCAGGCTACCCACGCCGACCGCGACAAGGTCGACGGCAAGCGGCAAATGAAAGGTCTCTGCGGTCACCCGTCTATTCTGCCGTGCGACCAGGACGACGTCGATTGCTCATGTGACACTCAAGCCTTCACTGATACCTTCGAACCAGCACAGCCAGCCAAAGGAGTTGCATAGCCCGAATCGTCGTCAGACTCATTGCCCGCGAGCACTCTCGATCGCCGCATCGTTCTCGAGACCGCCGTGAACATGCGTGACCTCGGGGGCCTCGACGTAGCCGGTGGAGTCTTCACGCCAGGTCAGTTGTTTCGCTCGGCTTCGCTCTCAGACCTCAGCCCAGATGACGGGCAGCGACTTGGGGGTCTCGGCGTCACAGTGGTGTACGACCTGCGCACCTCGCAAGAGCGCGAAACCCAGCCAGATAGGCTGCCCACCTCTGTGCAGCTCTTGACACTCGATGTGCTCGCCGACGCGAGCACGAGCGTTGCCGCCATGATCGGAAAACTACGTACCGCACCAGAGACAATGAATGAGCTGCTCGCAGCGGGCACGATGCAGCAGATGCTCACCGAGTCATACCGTGACTTCATTCGCCTGCCGTCCGCTCTCGCTGCGTACAGAGAGCTGTTTCTTGGGCTCGCCGACCGTCGCCGCGAGGGCACCGCCTTGTTTCATTGCACCGCGGGCAAAGATCGTACCGGCTGGGCAGCCGCGTCACTGTTGATGCTGCTCGGTGCTGACGAGGCGACAGTGCACTCCGATTACTTGCAGACCAATGACGATCTACTGCCCACTATGGAACCACTGATCAGGAGCGCACAGGCAAAAGGTGTCGACCCTGATCTGATGCGCGACGCGTTCCGCGTGCGTGCCAGCTACCTCGATGCCACACTCGAAGAGATCGATTCACGCTATGGTTCGATCGATAGCTACTTCACAGCTGGGCTCGAGCTCAGCGACGCGACCCTCGCCGCACTTCGCGAGCGGTTCGTCGCATAGCTCACGAGCGTTTTGGTCAGCTGACCTGCACCTCAGTGACCGGCAGGGTGGAGTCTGCCCCAAAGTCGAGCGACGAGGGCGCGTGGCCCGCCGCAACGAGCTGCGCCCCAAGCGACGCGATCATCGCGCCGTTGTCTGTGCAGAGTGAGAGCGGGGGCACTCGCAGTTCGACGCCCTGGGCCGCGCACCGCTCAGCGGCAAGCTCGCGCACGCGAGCATTCGCAGCGACGCCCCCACCGAGCAGCAGCCTGGGAACGTCAAGATCGGCACAGGCGGCGAGCGCCTTTGCCGTCAGCACGTCAGCCACTGCCTCTCGAAAGCTCGCCGCGACATCGGCGATCGGCACGGGCTCGACGGCGTCTTGGCGTTGCTCGACCCAGCGGGCAACAGAGGTCTTGAGCCCCGAGAACGAGAAGTCATAGCGGTGCAGCTCAAGGTCTTTGGGTTTCGTGAGGCCACGCGGAAACCGGATCGCTAGCGGGTCACCCTCGGCCGCCATTCGGTCGATCTGCGGGCCGCCCGGGTAGGGCAACCCAAGCAAACGGGCAACCTTGTCGAAAGCCTCACCCGCCGCATCATCGATGGTCTCGCCGAGCAGTTCGACGTCGCTAATGAGGTCACGCACAAGCAGCAGCGAGGTGTGACCACCCGACACGAGCAGCGCAACGGTCGGTAACTCAAGCTCGCCGATCTCGCCCTCGATGCCGGCAACCCCGCGCAGGCCCTCACCGTGCAGCAGGTCGGCCCCCACATGCCCCACCAGGTGGTTCACCGCGTAGAGCGGCTTATTCAGCGACACCGCGAGCGCCTTGGCCGCCGAGACCCCAACCATGAGGGCACCGGCAAGCCCTGGCCCGCAGGTCACCGAGATCGCGTCGAGCTCGTCAAAGCTCACCCCAGCGTCGGCAATCGCCTTCTCAAGCGTCGGCTGCATTGCCTCGAGATGAGCGCGCGCCGCAACCTCGGGCACGACTCCCCCGTACCTCGCGTGCTCGTCCATCGACGAGGCAATCGTGTTTGCGAGCAGGGTTCGGCCGCGCACGATGCCCACACCGGTCTCGTCGCAGCTCGTCTCAATACCCAGTACCAGCGGTTCTGCGGCACTCATCGGCGATTCTCCATCTGCAGTTTGTTCACTATCGCGTCGACGCCCTCGGGCTGGTAGTACCGTGGGCGCACGCCGATCTCTTCGAAGCCGAGCGACGCATACAGCGCCCGCGCCACGGTGTTGTCGGCGCGCACCTCGAGAAACACCTCTCGCACCCCACGCGCACTGCCCGCGTCGAGCAGTGCGTTCATCAGGCGACGCCCCTGGCCCGAACCACGTGCGCCCGGTGCAATCGCGATTGTCTGAATGTCGCCTTCTTCGCCCACCGCCAGCAGGCCCCCATACCCGAGGATCACGCCTTCGGCGTCGATCAGCGCGAGGTAGCAGCGATGCTCGGCGGTGAGCTCTTCGCACATCATGTCGCGACTCCACGCCTCAGCACCAAACACCGAGCTCTCGATGGCCCAGATCGAGTCGAGATCGGACTCGGCTGCTGCTCTGAGCGTGAGCGAGGGTGGGGTTTCGGAATTGCGGGACGATCCATCCGCGACCACTTCGCGGCCGCTCCCGCCAGGCCCGGCCAGTCCCGCATCTTCAGAAACCCCACCCTCGCTCACGTGTTCTGCTGCAGTTCGCTCTGCGCTCACACCGACACCCGCTTCACTGCGGCAGCGGGCTTCACGTCTGGTGCGCGCAAGTACAGCGCGCGATCCTCTTCGAACGTAGCGCCAGAAACCAAGCGTCGTGTCGCCAGCTGCACCAAGCGGGCAGCGGGAATGCGCTCGGGCCAGATATCACTGGCTGATTCGGCAAAGTGCTCTCGGGTTTCGAGGCGGGCCTGTGCGGCGCGCACGGGCACGCCCGCCCAGTCGAGGTCGGCGTAATCGGTGACGAACAGCTCTCGCCGTTTCGCATCTTGTACGACCCGCACGCGAGGGGCGGCGGCACCTTGCTCAAGCACTGCGAGCGCAACCGCTTCGTGGCCCTGCAGCGGGTGCAGCGGCACTCCACGGCCTGCAGCAAATGCGTGGGCAGCTGCAATGCCTACCCGCAGCCCCGTAAATGGGCCGGGGCCAATGCCCGCAATCACGCCAGTCACCGTGCTCGATGGCACCCCGGCAAGCTCGAAGACGCGGGCAAGCAGGCCCCCGATTACCTCGGCGTGGCCTCTCGAATCGTCACTCGAGACCTCGTACACGCGACCCGCGTGGCCCAGTGCGATGCTCGTGCCAAGGGCTGTGTCAATCGCAAGCAGCGTGTGGTCGCCAAGCTCTGAGGCATCGAGTGTGCGCTCGCACGGCGCCGCGGAAAGCAGTTCTGTGGCAGGAGTGAGCACTAGAGCATACCGTTTCTGTACCGCGGGCCGTAGCCGGTGATTGTCACCGTGCGCGGCTCGATCTCTTCATCGAGGCTGTCTCCGTGGGGTTCTCCGTCGGCCGCCGCCGCGGCTGACCCCGCACCGGTGGGCCGCTCGATCACGATCTCGATCCAACTGCCTCGCCCTTCGATGAGGCCAGCGCCCCACTCGGCAATCACGACCGAACCCTCGAAATCGAGATCGAGATCGTCGAGCTCTGCCGCGTCTGCTAGCCGGTAGGCGTCGACGTGCACGAGTGGCGCACCGCCCACGAGCGAGGGGTGGGTGCGAGCGAGCACGAAGGTGGGGCTTGTCACCGGGCCGCGCACGCCCATGCCCTCACCGATACCACGGCTGAGTGTGGTCTTGCCTGCGCCGAGCGGGCCGGTCAGAATGACGAGATCACCCGCTGAGAAACTCTTGCCGAGCCGAACACCGAGCTCGTGCATGGCGTCGGGGTCTGCGATGTGCAGGGTCGTTGAGGTGGCCGACTCTGCCTCGACAAGCTCTACCGGCTCGACCGGCTCGACTGGCCTGCGCGCCACCCTCGGCCCGATATCGGTAATGAGCTCATAGTTAATGGTGCCGATTGTGCGTGCCCAGTCGTCGACCGATGGCAGCCCGGCAGCGGGGTCGCCGAAGAGCACGACCTCATCACCAACCTCTACTGAGATGCTTCGTTCAACAAGTTCGCCGAGATCAACGACGCACTGATCCATCGCAATGCGGCCAACAATAGGGCAGGCGACGCCCGCAACCATCACGTTCGTTCCGGTGCCGCTCAACGCACGAGGCAGGCCATCTGCGTACCCAAATGGCACCAAGCCCAGCAGGGTGTCTCGCTCAGCAACGTGCGTGTACTCGTACGAGACACCCGTGCCCGCGGCCGCGCGGCGAAGCCCAATGAGTTCGCTCTTGAGCGTCATCACCGGAGCCAGACCAAAATCTGCCGAGGTGCGGTCGGTAAACGAGCTCAAGCCATACATTGCCATGCCCACGCGCACCGTGTTGTAGTGCAGGCTGGGGCGTGTAAGCGCCGCCTCAGACGCGGCAAGGTGAATCAGTTCAGGCTCACAGCCAAGGCTTCGCAGTAGTGCCACGGCCTCGTCGAGCAGAGCGCCCTGCTCAGCGTCAGCTGCCTCGCCCGCGTTCGAAAGATGGCTGAACACCCCCTTCACCCGCACCAGGCCAAGCTGCACGAGCTCGACTGCGCGGGTAAAGAGAGGTTGCCAGTACTGCTTGCTCGCACCGTTGCGGCTAAGCCCAGTGTCAATCTTGAGCTGCACAGTTGCAACTTTGCCGTGACGTTTTGCCGCCTCGCTCAGTCGCTCGAGCTGATCGAGACGGCTCACGCCAATCTCGATGTTGTGCGCGACAGCGGCGTCGAAATCAGCGTGCAGGCCGATGAGCCAACACAGAATCGGTGCTTCGATTCCATCATTTCGAAGCGCTATCGCCTCGTCGATGTCTGCGACTCCGATCATCTTCGCACCCGCTTCGAGCGCCGCGCGAGCAACGTGCGGCGCACCGTGCCCGTAGGCATTTGCCTTCATCACCGCAATTACGTTGACCCCAGTCAGCTCTCGTAAATGTCGCACATTTC
>JAPXTT010000045.1:0-7830 GCA_033812395.1 Leucobacter sp.
GTTCCTGCTCGACTCGACAGCCGACGAGGGGCTTAACACCGTCATTCAAGACATCGACTGGGGGCGCGCAGACTACGCGCCAGGGTACGCTATCGTTGCGTTTATTTTGTTGTCGTGCTGGCACTACTCGCGGCCGCGGTGAACGATGTGGTGTTGGCTCAGCGTGAGAGGCTCGCCGCTGAGGAGGCGGCTGCGTCTGAAACCGAAGCGGCAGGCACGGACGAAATCAACGGTGTCCCTGCTGCCGCAGCCGACACCGAAACTGTTGACAGCTCTCAGCGCGGCTGAGGCAGGTCGAGCACGAGATAGGCGGGCTCGCTCCAGCTGATTCGCAGCTGTTGAGGTTCGACACCGTCAGGAACCGCAATGGGCACCTCAACGCTCCACGATTTGGGGCGGGGTTCTGGCGAATCGATAAGCTCGTCTGAGAACGGTGCAACGGTCTGAGCGGATTACTCAGAGTCAGGAACGACCACCGAGAGCAGCACGTGGCCTGATGACACGGTCTGCCCGATAGGGGCATCGATGCCGGTCACGACGCCAGCGTGCGGCGCCTGTATCGATTGCTCCATCTTCATCGCCTCGAGCACGACCAGCTGATCGCCCTCTTCGACTCGCTGACCCTCTTCGACGGCAAGCTTGACTACAGTGGCCTGCATCGGGGCGGTCACGGCGTCTCCACTCGCGCCAGCGACCGAGCCGCTGTGCGCACGCTTCGGGGCTGGGCCGCGGGTCACGTCTTGGTCGCCAAGTGGCATCAGGTTAGCGGGCATGGTCACCTCAATGCGACGGCCTGCGACCTCGACTGCCACGGTTTGGCGACGAGGATCAGCGGCAACCGGTGCGAACTCGCCCTCCCAGGGCTCAATGTCGTTAGTGAACTCGGTCTCGATCCACAGAGTGTAGACGCCGAAGTGACCGTTTTCTGCGGTGAACGCGGGGTCGCGCACAATCTTGCGGTGAAATGGCAGCACGGTCGGCAGGCCCTGCACCTCGAACTCGTCGAGTGCGCGACGGGCGCGCTGCAGCGCCTCTTCGCGGGTAGCGCCAGTGACGATCAGCTTGCCGAGCATCGAGTCGAACGAGCCCGAGACGACATCGCCCGAGCCCACACCGGTGTCGACGCGCACGCCGGGGCCACTCGCCGCCTTGAAGAGCGTGACCGGCCCGGGAGCGGGCAGGAACCCGTTGCCGGGATCCTCGCCATTCAAACGGAACTCGAAGGAGTGCCCGTGAGCTATCGGATCGCCGTACTCAATGGCGCCGCCCTCAGCGATGCGGAACTGCTCGCGCACCAGGTCGATGCCCGTGACCTCTTCGCTGACGGGGTGCTCGACCTGCAGACGGGTGTTGACCTCGAGAAACGAGACGGTGCCGTCGCGCGCGACCAAGAACTCGCAGGTGCCAGCGCCAACGTAGCCGACCTCTTTGAGAATCGCCTTCGACGCGCGGTACAACTCGGCGTTCTGCTCGTCGGTCAAGAACGGCGCCGGGGCCTCTTCGACGAGCTTCTGGTGACGGCGTTGCAGCGAGCAGTCGCGAGTCGACACCACTACGACGTTGCCGTGGCTGTCGGCGAGACACTGGGTCTCAACGTGGCGCGGCTTCTCGAGGTACTTCTCGACGAAGCACTCGCCGCGGCCAAACGCTGCCACAGCCTCGCGGGTTGCTGACTCGAAAAGTTCGGCGACCTCGTCACGCTCGTAGGCGACTTTGAGACCGCGGCCGCCGCCACCAAAGGCAGCCTTAATGGCGATGGGCAGGCCCACCTGATCGGCAAAGGCAAGCACTTCGTCTGCATCTGCCACTGGGTCGCTCGTGCCAGCTGCGAGCGGTGCGCCCACCTTCTCGGCGACGTGACGTGCGCTGACCTTGTCGCCGAGCCGCTCGATGGCTTCGGGGCCAGGGCCGATCCATGTTAGACCAGCAGCAATCACCGCGCGGGCAAAGTCTGCGTTCTCAGCGAGAAAGCCATAGCCGGGGTGCACTGCGTCGGCACCCGAGCGGCGGGCGACTGCGAGAATCTTATCGATCACGAGGTACGTGTCGGCACTCGTGGTGCCGTTCAGTGCGTAAGACTCGTCGGCGAGACGCGAATGCATCGCGTCTCGATCTTGGTCGGCGTAGACAGCGACCGAGGCAATGCCGCTATCGGCGGCGGCTCGAATGATGCGGACGGCGATCTCACCGCGGTTGGCGATGAGCACTTTACGAATGCGCGACATGGGTTCCAGCATATTCCAGAGGGGCAACTCGGCGTTGGATATGTTCAACAAAGCTTCGGCGTGTTCGTTGCCGAATGCCACACCTGTGGCTTGAGAGTGGGACGACCGTTGCCGATAGGGTTGCAGTATTGCGCTGCGCAGTGGCCGCGCAACCGTTTGGCACTGAAATGAGAATCTCATGGCATCTGTAAACATCAACGAACTTCTGGGTGATATTCCGGTTGGCGATATTGCTGCGCAGCTAGGCATTGATGAGGCAACCGCGAAGCAGGCAGTCACGCAGGCACTCCCGGGTCTGCTTGGCGGTATGGCGGTCAACGCATCGAGCAAAGAAGGTGCGACTCAGCTCACCGCGGCGCTGAAGAAACACGAGGGCGCGAAGTTCAAAGGCCTCGACGCGGTCGATACCGATGATGGTCAGAAGATTGTCAAGCACGTGCTCGGCGACAAAGAACACGATGTTGCGATGGCGCTTGGCTCGCAGGGTGAGGGTGGCCTCGGCGACATTATTCAGAAACTACTGCCGATCCTCGCCCCAATTGTGATGGCATTTCTTGCGAAGCAGTTTGGCGGTGGATCGCAGACCGCGCAGGCAGGCAACTCGGGTGGCGGCATCGGTGACTTGCTCGGTGGCCTGCTCGGTGGTGGCTCAGGCTCTAACTCGGGCGGTGGCGATCTCGGCGACCTGCTCGGCGGCTTGCTTGGTGGCGGTTCGAGCCAGTCGGGCGGTGGGCTCGGTGGCCTACTCGGTGGTCTGCTTGGCGGCAAGTAAGTTTTCATATACCTTGGCCCCGGTTTCTGTCGCTTGGTCGACGGCAACCGGGGCCTTGCGCTCTGTAGACTGTTGCCGTGGTGAATATTGAGATTCAAGGCAAGGTATACCCGCCCACTGCCCCCTACTTGGTTGGTCGTGAGAAGGTGCGCGAGTTTGCTCGCGCAGTGCTGAGTGAAGCACCGCTGCACCACGACCCTGAGGCAGCCCGTGCTGCCGGCTACGCCGACGTGGTCGCCCCGCCGACCTTCGCGATCGTTGTGCAAGACGCGACGCTGCAACAGCTGCTCGCCGACGAAGAGGCGGCAGTTGATTTCTCGCGCGTCGTGCACGGCGACCAGCGCTTCAGCTATACGCGCCCGATCGTCGCGGGTGACGAGCTCACCGGCGTCATGACCGTCACGAGTGTGAAGCAGCTCGGCGGCAACAGCATGGTGACCTCGTCGACCGAGATCAGTGATGCCTTGGGGGCGCACGTGGTCACGGCAATTTCGACCCTTGTCGTGCGCGCGGAAGAGGCAGCAGCATGACCGCCCCAGTCTTTGAGCAGCTCGTTGTCGGCGATGTTGTCGTCGAGCGAGACCTGCACTTCACCCGTGACGCGCTCGTGCGTTACGCCGGCGCTTCTGGTGACTTCAACACGATTCACTACCGCGACGATATTGCGAAGTCGGTTGGGCTACCCGGTGTGATCGCGCACGGCATGCTCACGATGGGTGCGGCAGCCTCTCCCGTGGCTGAGTGGCTCGGCGACGCCGGTGTCGTCAGCGACTACCAGGTGCGGTTCACTCGCATGGTTCCGGTTGACGGCACCGAGGGGGCCGACGTCACTGTCACAGCGGTCGTTGGTGTGCTCGATGCAGAGGCTCGCACCGCACGCATCGACCTGAAGGTAGTGTTCTCGGGCCAGACCGTGCTCGGCAAGAGCCAGCTGGTGGTGGCATTCAATTGACAACTCGTCTTGCCGAGTTAACGACGATGCGAGTCGGCGGCCCAGCCGAGCGCGTGATCACCGCGACCACAAAAGATGAGCTCGTGCAGCACTCACTTGAGCTTTGGGGCTCGGGAGAGCCGTGGTTGTTACTTGGCGCGGGATCGAACACGGTCGTATGCGACGAAGGCTACCCGGGTGTGGTGCTGCTGGTGCGGGGTTCAGGTGTTGACCGAGTAGTTGAAGACGACGCCGACGGTCACGTTCGGCTGCGGGTGCAGGCTGGGCAAGACTGGGACGCCCTCGTAGCGTTTTGTGTCGATCAGGGCTGGGCTGGCATTGAGGCGCTGTCTGGCATACCCGGGCTTGCGGGTGCGGCCCCAATTCAAAACATCGGTGCGTATGGTGCAGAGCTGAGCGATGTGCTGCACTCGATCGAGTTTCTTGACGCAGAGTCAGGCGAGGTGGTGCGACTCGCTGCCGCCGACCTCGAGCTTGGGTACCGCGATTCGGTGATTAAGCGCGGCCGCGAGGGGGTAGTGCTTTCGATCGATCTTGTGTTGCAAGCTGACCCCGAGGCGCTTTCTGCGCCGATTGCCTATACGCAGCTCGCAAACGCGCTGGGCGTCGAACTCGGAGAACGGGTGTCGCTGCGCGTGCTTCGTGACGAGGTGCTTGCGCTTCGCGCCTCGAAAGGTATGGTGCTCGACGCTGGCGACTACGACAGCTGGAGTGCGGGCTCATTCTTCACGAACCCGATTGTCTCTGAGCAGTTTGCGCGCACGCTGCCAGATGAGGCACCGCGGTTTCTGCTCGCAGATGACGAGCCCGAAGACGTTGCGATTACATTCGAAGACCTTGATCGCGGTGTGGAGCCGCCTGTTCCCACGGAGCCTTCGCCTCGTAGGGTGAAGCTTTCGGCGGCGTGGCTGATCGAGAACGCTGGCGTACGAAAGGGCTTTCGCATTCCGGGTTCGGGCGCATCGATCTCGTCGAAACACACGCTCGCCCTCACTAACCGTGGCGCTGCCACCGCAGATGACGTGGCGCAGCTGGCGCGCTTCGTGGTGCAACGGGTGCAGCAGGAGTTCGGGGTGGCGCTGGTGCCCGAGCCGAACCTGTATGGGCTCGAGCTATAAGCACTTGTCTGGTGAAGCTCTCTAGTTTCTTTATGCATGATTTAGAGAGTCTCAACAAGCGCAGTGTGTTCGAACGCGTGCCCGCTTTGTGCAGTTGCGGCCTCGCCCTTGGTTCTTCAGATAATCGGTTCTAGCGTGTTCACTATACGTTTCCCGCTCTCGAAACCGCACAAAGGAGCACCGATGAGCACCGCACCGCGCATTGATAAGGCAGTAGTTGCAGACGCACTTTACGGCAAATGGAAGCAAGAGCGACTCTCCGGCCGCGCGCTCGCCTCTGACCCACGCCTGCAAACTATTCCCGGACAGACGATGCAGGCGCATCGAGAGCGAGTGCTCGAGCAACTTGGGCTGCTAGTAGAGGCTGGCGCGATCCAACGAGCATTCCCAAAGTCGCTCGGAGGCGAAGATAACCACGGCGGAAATATCGCAGGGTTTCAAGAACTGGTGTTCGCAGACCCCTCGCTTCAGATCAAGAGCGGGGTTCAGTGGGGCCTGTTCGGAGCAGCAATTTTGCATCTTGGCACAGAAGAGCACCACGAAGCCTGGTTGCCCGACGTGATCAGTCTGAAGCTGCCCGGCGCGTTCGCGATGACCGAGATCGGCCATGGCAGCGACGTTGCCTCGGTCGGCACGACTGCGACGTATGACCCAGAAACCGAAGAGTTTGTGATTCACACTCCGTTCAAGGGGGCATGGAAGGAGTATCTTGGCAACGCCGCACTGCACGGCCAGGCCGCGGTGGTGTTCGCGCAACTGATCACGCGCGGGGTGAACCACGGTGTGCACGCCTTCTTCGTGCCGATTCGTACGCCTAAGGGCAAGCTGATGCCTGGTGTTGGTAGCGAAGACGACGGGGTGAAGGGTGGTTTGAACGGCATCGACAATGGTCGCTTGCACTTCACTAACGTGCGTATTCCGCGCACCAACCTACTCAACCGTTACGGCAACGTCGACGCCGACGGCAGCTACTCATCGCACATCGACAGCCCGGGGCGCCGGTTCTTCACAATGATCGGCACGCTCGTGCAGGGGCGCGTCTCGCTCGATGGTGCCGCGGTGAACGCGATGAAGGGTGCGCTCGCGATCGCCGTGCGCTATGCGAGCGAGCGCCGCCAGTTCCCTGGCCCCGATGGCCGCGACACGGTGCTGCTCGACTATGGCCACTACCAGCGCCGCATTCTGCCGCTGATCGCCGAGACCTACGCGATGCAGTTCGCCGGCCACCGCCTGCTCGAAACTTTCGACGAGGTCTTCTCTGGCGCAAATGACACCGACGAAAACCGCGAAGACCTCGAGACGCTGGCCGCGGCGCTCAAGCCGCTCTCGACCTGGGCGGCGCTCGACACGCTGCAAGAGGTGCGCGAGGCCACCGGCGGCGCGGGCTTCATCGCGAAGAACCGAGTGGCCGGCTGGCGCCAAGACCTCGACATTTACGTGACGTTCGAGGGCGACAACAACGTGCTGCTGCAGCTCGTCGGCAAGCGTCTGCTCACCGACTACGCGGCAAAATTCAAAGATGCCGATGCGGCTGCGATGGCGAAGGTCGTCGCCGGCCAGATCGGTGAGGGGGCCGTGCGCTTCGGCCTGCGCCAGATGGGGCAAAGCATCGCCGACTTCGGCCAGCGCGCGCGCTCGGTCGAAGGCATCCGCGACCCAGAGTCGCAGCGAGCGCTGCTGACGGATCGCGTCGAGACGATGGTTGCCCAGATTGCGATGGCGATGCGCGAGGGCACTAAGAATGTTTCGCGCGAGGATCGCGCGGCGGCGGGCGCCGCCGCGTTCAACTCTCAGCAGGCCAAGCTCATCGAGGCGGCTCGCGCGCACGGCGAGCTGCTGCAGTGGGAGGCGTTTACCGAGGCGCTCAGCGGATTCGAGGGTGAGACGCTCACCGTGATGACCTGGCTGCGTGATCTCTTCGGATTCCGCCTCATCGAGAAGCATCTCGAGTGGTACCTCATCAACGGCCGACTCTCTGGTGCGCGCGCCGAGGCGGTGACTGCATACATCGACCGTCTGATTGGGCGCATTCGCGAGCAGGCGCTCGATCTTGTCGATGCCTTCGAGCTAACACCCGAGCTGCTGCGCGCCGAGATCGCGACTGGCATCGAGGCCGAACGCCAGGAAGAGGCGCAGGCATACGTCGATGCGCAGATTGCAGCGGGCACCTGGCCGGTGCATGAGAAGGAGTTGCGCAAGCGACAGAAGGCCGAAGAGAAGGCTGGCGCGTAGCGCACTGTAGGTAGCAACACTCTAGGCTTGGAGCATGAGCATCGAGCTGCGCGAACTGTACCCGCCCATCGAGCCGCACGCACACGGGATGCTCCCGGTGGGGGACGGGCACGAAATCTATTGGGAAGTCTGCGGTAACCCCGAGGGCAAACCCGCAGTGTTTCTGCACGGCGGCCCCGGCGGTGGTTGCGGCCCTGACCAGCGGCGCTTCTTCGACCCCGAGAAGTACCGCATCGTGCTGTTCGACCAGCGCGGCTGCGGTCGCAGCACACCACACGCGAGTGCCCCCGACGCCGATCTGTCGACGAATACCACCTGGCATCTGGTCGCTGACATCGAACGGCTGCGAGAACACCTGGGGATCGACCGGTGGCAGGTGTTTGGCGGTTCGTGGGGTTCGACGCTGTCGCTCTCGTACGCACAGACCCACCCGGAGCGCGTGACCGAGCTTGTGCTGCGCGGCATCTTCACGCTGCGCAAGACAGAACTCGACTGGTTCTATCAAGAAGGCGCATCGCAGCTCTACCCCGA
>JAPXTT010000046.1:0-7816 GCA_033812395.1 Leucobacter sp.
GTGCTGCCAAGCGCTGTCGCTTGCGAGCTTGTAGGGACCGTTGCCGATCGGGTTCTGACCGAATGCCTCGATGTCTTCAAATGCAACGTCGGGCAGCGGGTAGAACGCCGAGTAACCTAGGCGCAGTGGGAAGTCCGAAGCTGCCTTGTTGAGCGTTACGGTGAAGGTGGTGTCGTCAACAACCTTGAGACCAGGAAGTTCTGCAACGCTCTCGTCGTAGCTGAAGCCCTCGATGTCTTCGAAGAAGTAGCTGCTGAGCTGCTCGTTTGCAGCGTCAGCACCGTAGTTCCACGCCTTCACGAAGTTCTCAGCCTTGACTGGAGTGCCGTCAGAGAACTTCGCATCGCTGCGCACCTTGATGGTGTAGGTCGTTGCGTCTTCAGTCTCGATCGATTCTGCGAGATCGTTGTGAGCCGAACCGTCTGCTGCGTAGTAGACGAGACCCGCGAAGATCGAATCGAGAATCTTGCCGCCGCCAACCTCGTTGGTGTTGGTCGGGATGAGCGGGTTCTGCGGCTCCGAGCCGTTTGCGGTGATGATGCCACCCGCGCTGCCCGAACCTGCATCGCTGCCGCCAGATGCGCAGCCTGCAAGAGCCAGGGAACCCGCGGCGGCGAGGGCGATAAGCCCCAGACCGATCCGTGATCGCTTCACTGATCTTCCTCCTTGTTGTTCCGCACCAGGCAACTCAGGATGAGTATTCCGGCAACGGAGATGGAATATAACTTCACTAGCCTAGCCATGCGCACCCTAGTACGCCGGTTCTGCTGTGCAGACGCAACAGAATCGTGACACTTGGGGGTCACGATTCTGGCGGAATGACTACCCTGCCAGCGTACCTCGCCACGCGTCGCGCCTGCGTGCCTGCTGCACTGGATCAGGCACTGGCAGCGATGCAAGCAGTCGCTGGGTGTATGGGTGTTCGGGCGATCCGAGCACCTGCTCCCCTGTGCCCACCTCGACGAGTTCGCCGCGCAGCAGCACACCAACACGATCTGCAAGCGCATCAACCACGGCGAGGTCGTGCGTGATGAAGAGCGAGGCGAAACCGAGCTCACGCTGCAACTCAGCGAAGAGCTCTAGCACCTTCGCCTGCACCGACACGTCAAGCGCACTGGTCGGCTCGTCTGCAATCAACAGCTTCGGTTCGAGCGCAAGCCCGCGCGCGAGTGAGGCTCGCTGCCGCTGGCCACCAGAAAGCTCGTGCGGGTATCGGTCACCATAGGCCGCTGGTAACTGCACAGCTTCAAGCAGCTCATTGACGCGGGATCGCGCGCGATCTGCGTCGCGCGCCAGCCCGTGCACAATCATCGGCTCTGCGACGCACTCGGCGATCGTAAACCGTGGGTTGAAGCTCGTGGCCGGATCTTGGAAGACAAATCCAATGTCTCTTCGTACCGGGCGGAACGTACGCTCTTTGTACCCGAGCATCTCGACGCCGAGCACCCGCAGCGAGCCACCGGTCACCGGCGTCAACCCAGCGATTGCTCGACCAATTGTCGACTTGCCTGAGCCAGACTCCCCAACCAGGCCCAGCACTTCACCTGCCGCGATTTCGAAATCGATGCCCTTCACCGCTTTGAAACCGGGTTTACCCAATCGCCCCGGGTACTCGATTTCAAGGCCCGTGGCGCGCACGAGCGGCTCACTCTGCGGTTGCAGCGCGCGCTCCATAGCCCGTTCTGCAGCACGAATACGGCCCGCACCGCCGAGGCGTGGCACTGCAGCGAGCAGATCCCGCGTGTATTTTTCGCGAGGTGCCGCGAAGAGCTCAGCAACCGGGGCCCTCTCAACTACCTCGCCCTGGTACATGACGGCCACTTCGTCAGCGAGGTCGGCTACGACCCCCATATTGTGCGTGATCAGCATGATCGAGGCGCCGAATTCGTCTCGGCACTGACGCAGCAGGTCGAGAATCTCGGCTTGCACCGTCACGTCAAGCGCCGTCGTTGGTTCGTCGGCGACGATGAGACCAGGGTTCAAAGAGAGTGCCATCGCGATAACGACGCGCTGCTTCTGACCGCCAGAAAGCTGGTGCGGGTATGAGTCGACCCGTCGCTCTGGCTCTGGAATGCCGACTTTGCGCAGCATCTCGATGGCCTGCTCACGAGCGGCCTTCTTCGAGACCTTGCCGTGGGCACGAAGCCCCTCAGCGATCTGCCAGCCCACGGTGTACACGGGATTGAGTGCGGTTGAGGCCTCTTGAAAGACCATCGCCACGTCGCGCCCGCGCACGGTGCGCAACTGTTCGGGGCTGAGGCTCAAAACGTTGCTCGGCTCGCCGCCGCCCGCGTTCGCGAGCAGCACGACACCCTGCGAGACAGCGGTTTCAGGCAGCAGGCCGAGCACGGTCTTCGCCGTCACCGTCTTACCAGAGCCCGACTCGCCCACGACCGCGAGCACGCTGCGCGGCGCTACCGAGAGCGAGACGCGATCGACTGCCTTTACTGGACCACGGTCGGTCGCAAAGGTGACCTCGAGGTTCTGAATATCGAGTATGTTGCTCACGACCGGTCGCCCTCCTCGCGAATTGCAGAATTGTCAGCGCTGCTTGGCCCCGCATCAGGAGCAGCAGATGCGGCAGCCTGCTGCACCGCAATCACCGAGGTTGATGAGACCGCCCCGCTGCCAGCTTTTGCCCGCTTTCGCAGGCGCAAACGAGGGTCAGAAAGGTCGTTGAGGCTCTCGCCCGTGAGGGTCAGGCCCATGACTACGAGCACAATCGCGATGCCAGGCCACAGGCTGGTCCACCAGATGCCGTTCGTCACATCGGCAACCGCCTTATTGAGGTCGTAGCCCCACTCGGCAGCGGAGTTTGGCTCGATGCCGAAGCCCAAGAACCCTAGCCCCGCAAGCGTCAAGATCGCTTCAGACGCGTTCAGGGTGAACACAAGCGGCAGAGACCTGGTCGAGTTGCGAAACACGTGCTGAAACATAATGCGCCGATGTGAGGCACCAATCACACGAGCTGACTCGACAAATGCCTCGGCCTTTACACGAATCACCTCGCTGCGCACGACGCGAAAATACTGTGGAATGAACACCACTGTGATTGACAGCGAGGCAGACCAAATGCCACCCCACAGGCTCGATTGCCCACCAGAAATCATGATTGACATCACGATTGCGAGCAGAAGCGATGGAAACGCGTAGATTGCATCAGCAATCATCACAAGCACACGGTCAAGTACGCCCCCAACATACGCCGACACGAGGCCGAGCAGTGATCCTAGAAAAATCGATGCCAGCACTGCGATGACGATCACCAGAAACGCGGTACGCGAACCCCAAATTACCCGTGACAGCACATCGTAACCCGCGATAGTGGTGCCAAACGGGTGTGCCATAGACGGCGCCATTCGGCTGCCGAAATCACCATCGGGCCCCGAGATCGCGTTATAGCTGTATGGCGCGATAAGCGGGGCAAACGCAGCCATGAGCACGAATACGGTGACGAGCACCAGGCCGGTCACGAGCATGCCCCGCTGCAGCCCGACACTGGCACGTAGGTCTCGAATGATGGGCCAGCTGCGCCAGCCCCGCTTCGAAGACGTTGAGAGATCAGTCATGATCAGTACCTCACTCTCGGGTCAATAAGAGCCGCAAGTATGTCAACAATGAAGTTCGACAGTGCGACGATCACCGCAAGCAGCGCCACAATTCCCTGCACCGCCACAAAGTCGCGCGCACTCAGGTAGTACGCCAGCTGAAAACCGAGGCCTTTCCATTCAAAGGTACTCTCGGTCAGCACCGCACCCCCCAGCAACAGCGCGATCTGCAGACCGATCACCGTGATGATCGGAATCAACGCTGGGCGGTAGGCGTGCTTGGTGACCAGACGAAACTCGCTGACGCCACGCGAACGACCCGAGTCGACATACTCTTGGCCGAGCGTGCCGATCATGTTTGTGCGCACCAGACGCAAAAAGATGCCAGCCGTCATCAGGCCAAGCGTCAACGCCGGCAGAATCGCATGCAGAAGCACATCGCCGATCGCCTCGGCGCTGCCCAACCTAAACGCATCGATCAGATAAAAGCCCGAAGGGTTCGGCAACATCTGGATCTTCAGCTCGGTCGCAATCGAAGCGCGACCCGAAACAGGCAGCCAGCCGAGCCAGATGCCGAAGATAAGTTTGAGCAATAGGCCCGAGAAAAACACGGGAGTCGCATAGGTGAAAATTGCAAACACGCGAAGAGCCGCATCCGGGCCGCGATCGCGATAGTAAGCGGCAAGCATGCCAAGTGGAATACCGACTACGAACGCAACGAGAAGCGTGAAGAATGCGAGCTCTAGTGTTGCCGCGCCGAAGGTCGTAAGTACCTCGAGCACAGGCCTGTTGTCGCTGATCGTCGTGCCGAAGTTACCGGTAAATATCTGACCGAGGTATTCGAAATATTGAACGAGGATCGGCCGATCGTAGCCGGCGGCGTGAATGCGCTCGGCGAGCTGGTCTGGAGGCAGGCGGTCACCGACTGACGCGGTGATCGGGTCGCCGATGGTGCGCATGAGCACAAACACCATCGTGACAAGAATAAACACGGTCGGAACAATGAGTAAAGCGCGCCACAGAATATAGCGCCCGAGCCCACCCCCCGAGCGGGTTTTCGAGACTTTCGCGGGAGTAGCCGCAGCAGTATCAAGAGTCATGGTTGCAAAAGGATACAGGGAGGGAAGCCGCAAGCGGCCACCCTCCCTGCATCAGTTCAGAATTACTTCGTCAGCGTACCGAAACGGAACTTGAACGACGGATCAAGCGTGACACCGTCGACGCCGTCAACTGCTACCGCTACCTGTGCGCCCTGCAGCATCGGCAGAGTCGAGAGGTCTGCAGCGACCTTGTCTTGAATCTCTTCGATGATTGCGGTGCGCTCAGCCGGGTCAGGAGTGACAAGCTGCTGGCGAATGAGGGTGTTTACCTCTTCGTTGTTGTAGTGGTTCGCCAGGAAGCCACCCTCAAGGAAGAAGGGGGTCAGGTAGTTGTCAGCATCTGAGTAGTCGGGGAACCAGCCGAGCTGGTGAGCCGGGTACATGTCTGCCACGCGATCCTTGGTGAACTGGCCCCACTCGGTCGACTGCAGGTTCACTGTGAACAGACCGTCGGTCTCGAGCTGTGCCTTGATCTGTGCGTACTCTTCTGCCGAAGCAGCACCGTAACGCTCGCCCGCATACTGCAGGTTGAGCACGACAGGGGTCTCAACGCCCGCATCAGCGAGGCGCTTTGCCGCACGAGCGGGGTCTGCGGCACCCGCGTTGTCACCGTAGAGACCCTTCAGAGACTCGGTTGCGCCGGTGAGCCCATCGGGCACGTAGCTGTAGAGCGGGGTGTAGGTACCCTTGAACACCTGCTCCGAGAGCTTATCGCGATCGATCAGGTCTGCGGCAGCCTGGCGCACAGCCAGCGCCTTCGCCGGGTCAGCTTCAGGCGTGCTCGCGCCGTACGGCTGCACGTTGAAGTTGAACACGATGTAGCGAATCTCGCCGCCCGGGCCCTTGACGACGTTGAGGCCATCGGTGCCTTCGAACTTCTCGATGTCGGTTGCCGACAGGCTGCGGAATGCGACGTCGACTGCCTTGGTCTCAATGGCCTGGCTCAGGTTCGACTCGTCAGCGAAGTACTTCACGTTGATCTCGGGAGTAGCAGCAGCACCCCAGAGGCCCTGGTAGCCGTCAAACGCCTTGTACGCGGCAAGGTTGCCCTTATCAAAGCTCTCAAGCGAGTACTGGCCAGCAAAGCCCTTGCCCTTGACGATTTCAGCGTCGGTGGCGAGCTTGTCTGCCGGGAACACGTCTTCGTCAACGATCGGACCAACGGGGCTTGACAACACCTGCGGGAAGGTCTGGTCGTCGCCTGCCTTGAGCGTGAAGACCACGGTGGTGTCATCGGTTGCCTCAACATTGTCAAGGTTTGCGAGCAGGCTCGAAGGCCCGTTCTCATCGGCGATCGCGAGCTGACGGTCGAAGGTGAACTTCACGTCAGATGCGGTCAGCTCGTTACCGTTTGCGAAGGTCAGGCCCTCTTTGAGCTTTACCGTGTACTTGGTGGGCTCGGTGAACTCTGCCGACTCAGCAATGTCGGGTTCGACGTCACTCGAACCGACCGGGTTGTTGAGCAGCATTGGGTAGATGTTGGTCATGACACCGAACGAACCGTTGTCGTATGCGCCTGCGGGGTCGAGAGAGGTAACCACCTCGGTCGTGCCGACGGTGATCGCCGACCCCGAGGCTGCGCCGCCCTCCGTGTCGCCGCCTGATGCGCAGCCTGCGAGCAGCAGGGCGCTTGAAGTGGCAAGCGCGAGCACGCCATAGCCAGTACGTGAGAGTTTCACTTGGACTCCTTGTGTTGCTTGAGCACCGGGGCTGTTCGCGCACCGTTGCTGAGAAGGGAACCTTCCCAGCCTAGCCACTTTTACACCCACCTGTCGCGTTCACTCAGCTGCGCGGCTGCGATCGTAAGCAGATCGAGACATTGGTTCGCTACGCTAGGCGCGTGATAGCTACGCCCTCTAAAGTCCAGTTGCGCTGGGAGCTCGTGATCGTGCTCGCGCTCTCGTTTGGGGCAGCAGGAGTGCGCGCAATCGTGGTCATCATCGATCGCCTGACGAGCGAAGTGGCACTCTCATCACAAACCGCCACGATCAACCGCCCGATGGCAGATCGGGCTACGTTTGACCTGATATATCAACTGCTGAATTTCGCATTCGGGCTCGCTCCGGTCGCGCTCGTGGTCTACCTGCTATGGCGCCAGCGAGCCCCGCACCTTGCACACCTCGGGCTTGGCAGGCTCCCCCGCATGCGACGCAATTGGTGGGCTCCAGAAATCGGTTTCGGGTTCATACTCGCTGCGGCGATTGGCGTGCCGGGTCTCGTTTTCTATGTATTTGCGCGCGGGATCGGCATCAACACGACGGTCGTACCTGCGGCGCTAGACACCTATTGGTGGACTGTTCCTGTACTCGTGCTACTGGCTTTGAAAGCTGCACTCGGCGAAGAGTTGATTGTTGTGGCCTATTTCTTTGACCGCATGAAACGGCTTGGGGTCGGGCCAGTCGCGACAATCGTATCGAGTGCGCTACTACGCGGCAGCTATCACCTGTACCAGGGATTCGGCGGTTTCATTGGCAACGTGGTGATGGGCCTCGTATTCGGCTGGGCCTATCAACGCTTTGGCCGATCCTTGCCCCTGATTGTCGCCCACTGGGTGCTCGATATCGTGAGCTTTGTCGGCTACCCGCTCGCGGTCGCCCTGTGGCCAGCGTTCTTCGCACTGCCCGCGGGCGCATAACTCAAGAGGGTTTCGCGCTCTTTGCCATGTAGTCGAGTGTGCCCCAAATAGTGTCATAGAGCGCGGCGTCTGCCTGGCTGGTGCAGCGAGGTTCAGGGCGCACCACCTCGAGCGTGCCGTCTTCTTTCTTGAGCAGACCCCACACGTTCGGTTCTCTCGCAGCCGCGCAAGCGGGCGAGAAGCCAGATGCGACAGGAATCGAATCGAACATCGCTCGACTGTTTCCGTCGAAAAGTGTGTACGGGGTGCTGCCGCCGAGCTTCTCAGAGACCTGAACTGTCAGCCCCCACTGCTCGATCGGAAGCTGCCAAGTGCTGCCCGGATCAACCACGGGCACGGTGTCAGGCGCAGGCACCGGCTCTTCGCTCGGCGAGGGCTCTTCGCTCGGTTCGGTCGTGGCTTCTGTAGTGGGCTGAGTGGTGGTCTCTGGAGTTGCTGTGGGAGCAGAAGACTCTGAACCACGCACACCATTGATCACGAAGATCGAGGCGATGATCGCTACGGCGACGCCACCGCCCACAATAATCCAGGGC
>JAPXTT010000047.1:0-7778 GCA_033812395.1 Leucobacter sp.
GAGGCAAACTGAGCATGTCGATCGCATCGGCACTCGGTGAGGCGACCTTCGCCGGTCGCCTCACCGCCGAGCTTGCGGTGCACAGGCACCTCTGTGCGGGTATCGACCCGCACGCAGGCCTGCTCGCAGACTGGGGCCTGGGCGATGATGCGGCGGGCGCCGAACGCATGGGTCGCGCCGTGGTCGAGGCATCGGCAGGTGTCGCCGCGTGTGTGAAACCGCAGATCGCGTTCTTCGAGCGCTTTGGGTCGGCGGGTTTTGTTGCGCTCGAGCGGGTGCTCGCTGACGCACGCGATGCAGGTCTGTTGGTCGTGGCAGATGTAAAGCGCGGTGACATCGGCACGAGCTTTGCCGCCTACGCCGATGCCTGGCTCACGCCTGGCTCGCCGCTCGAGTGTGACGCGATGACTGTTGTTGCCTACCAGGGCTTCGGCAGTCTCGAGGGGGCCTTTTCTCACGTTCGCGAGCATGGCAAGGGCCTCTTCGTGCTTGCTGCCACCTCAAACCCTGAGGCTCGCGACGTGCAGCGCTCACGCCGCGATGACGGCCGCACTGTCGCACAGGCAATGGTCGAAGACGCACAGACGTTCAACGCCTCGCTGCTCGAAGGCGCTGACGAAGTTACGGCTGCCACCGCTTCCAACGGTGCTGGCCCGGTCGGCGTCGTACTCGGCGCAACCCTGAACCTCGCCGATTTCGATATTGATGTGACGTTGCCGGTCTCGCAGCCAGTGCTGCCGGTGCTCGCGCCGGGGTTTGGTGCGCAGGGTGGCCGCATCGAAGATGCGAAAGCAATTTTCGGCAGTCTCGGCTGGGCGTTGCTCGCGAATGAATCGCGAGGCATCCTTGCTGGTGGTGAAACGGGTCTCGCTCAGCGTATACGCACGCGCTCAGATGTGCTTGCGGCTGCGCTATAGCTCGTTTGATTCGTCATTCATCGGACCCTGAGAAGTATTAGGCTTGGTGGAATGACTGAGCAAGGTGGGGCAATACGACGCGTCATGCCCGAGGTAGATCGGCAGGCCGCGAACAGGGCGGCCATCGAAGCGCGCCGTGCGCGCGCCGAGGTGAAGCAGCGGCTGCGCAGCGGTGAGCTGTCGCCGATGCGCGCCCTCGCTGACTCCCGTGAGGCGGGGAGTGCGCCAGCAACATTGCGGGTGTCAGAGTTCTTACAGACCTTTCCTGCGGTGGGCGAGGTGAAGGCGGCCCGCCTGCTCGAAGAGCTACAGATTTCGCCACGCAAGCGCCTTGGCGGGCTGGGGGTGCATCAGCGAGAGCGTCTCGAACAGTTCGTGCGAGAGCGCGTGGGGTTGGGCGTCACGGGCCAGCCGCCCGCGCTTACTGTGCTCGCTGGCCCGACCGCTGTGGGTAAGGGCACCGTCGCGGCCTACGTGCGCGACAACTACCCTGAGGTGAGGCACTCAGTCTCGGTGACCACGAGGCCTGCCCGCCCGGGCGAGGTGCACGGTGTGCACTACATTTTTATTGACGACGAGGCTTTCGATCGCATGCTCGCGAGTGACGACCTGCTCGAGTGGGCGACCGTGCACAACAAGTATCGTTACGGTACACCGCGCGGGCCGGTGCTCGCTGCCGCAGAGCGCGGTGAGCGCATGTTGCTCGAGATCGATCTGCAGGGTGCGCGCCAAGTGCGGGCGAGCATGCCCGATGCGAGGCTCGTGTTTCTCACCCCGCCGAGTTGGGATGAGCTGGTGAGCCGCCTCATAGGGCGTGGCACCGAAGACGAAGAAGAGCGCAACCGCAGACTTGAGACAGCAAAGGTTGAGCTTGCGTCTGCGAAAGAATTCGATGAGATCATCGTGAACGACGAGGTTGCCCTCGCTGCTGCGAGGCTCGTAGAGCTCATTCATGCCAAGTCATAACAGACACTCCTGTCGATACTGACCTGCTTGATTCGCTTCGCGGTATCGTTAGACGGTGACCCCGACACCCGTGCTAACGGCAGGCCTGCTTGTAAACGAGTTCTCTGAGGCCATCGCGCTCGACCCAAAACAATTTTGGGGCATTCCAGCCGCACTGATTGGTGCTGCGCTCATGTCATTCGGTGCACAGTATCAATCGCGAGGGCTCAATAAAGTCGAGCGAATAACGGGCGAGTCGGCTGGGTCTGGCCTCTCAATCAAACACATGCTTGGTATGCTTCAGCGCCCTTCATGGGTGGTTGGCACGACGCTGCTCGGCCTGGCAATCGTATTTCAGATTGCCGCGCTATCTCTTGCCCCTCTGATTGTTGTGCAACCGCTCGGCGTGGTCGCGATGGTGATCACCGCGGTATTGAACTCACGGCTGACTGGTGTGCGTTTGCCCAAACGCGCAATCGTGTCGTTGAGTCTGTGTGTCGGCGGTATCGTCACATTCGTGACGGTCGCTGCGTTCACCGCGGCTGACCGTCCAGTAACGACAGGCAAGCTCATCACGATCCTCATCATTTTTGGTGTCGTGCTTCTCGTCGCGCTGGGTGGTTTTCTTGCGCTGCGACATCGCGCGATAGCGATCTTTTATGTGGTCGGCGCAGGGGTGCTCTATGGTTTTGTCGCCACGTTTGCGAAAGCTGTGATCGGTCGGTTTATGCAAGACGAGTTTGACTGGCTCACTTGGGTGTGTGTGCTTGCGCTTGTCACGGGTGGCTTAGTAGGCATGATTTTTGTGCAGAACGCGTATTCGTCGGGCCCGCCAGATCTCGTAATCGCAGGTCTTACCGTGGTTGATCCACTGGTTGCAATCATGATCGGCATCGCAGTGCTGAACGAGGCCGCAGGAGCTCCGCTGTGGGCAATCTTCTGCTTTATTATCACTGGTCTGATCGCGCTTGTAGGCGTCACCGGCCTGGCGAAGTTTCACCCGCAAGTCGGGCAAAACGTGCTCGACGAACAGCAAACGCAGAAGTAGCGGCAACTGCTATTTTCACGGTTCACAGTAGGGCGTGCGGGGCTTGAACCCGCGACCGAAGGATTATGAGTCCTTTGCTCTAACCAACTGAGCTAACGCCCCTCACAACCCTTCTAGCCTAGTACCTTCTAGCGCACATTTTGCACAGAAGTTGCACGAGCCGCTGCACATAAAACAGCAGAGTGTGGGTGTCGACGTTCAGTAGATGATTACCGCAAGTACTGCTCGGTAAATCGTGAGAGCACCATTTGCGAGGCTCGCACATCGGCGTGCTGAATGCGCGCAATAAGGGCGTCAACCTCTTCAGGGTCGAAGTAACCGTGGTGAAGGTAGGCGCGAATTCGAGTGGTCATTGCTGCGCTGTCTAGCTCAGGGTGAAACTGTGTCGCGTACACATTCTTGCCCACACGAAATGCTTGCACAGGGCACCCGGGCGAGCTTGCAAGCACGGTCAGGTGCGAAGGCACCTCGCTCACAGCCTCTTTGTGCCCGACGAACGCATCGAACTCTGCAGGTAGCTCACTGAACAGCGGGTCGCTCAGCCCTTCGGCGGTAAGGCTGATCTTTGTTGCCTGGGTATTTTCGCCGTACCTTCGGTCGACTGTCGCGCCTTGGTGCGTGCCGATGGTGCCGATGCCATAGCAAATGCCAAGAAACGGAAAGTCACGCTCGAGCACTCGGTCGAGCAAGGTGCCGAGCTCGCGCTCAACGCGCAACTCATTCTCAGACTTCAGCTCGTCTGGCTCGCTCACGGTGAAGGGGCTTCCTGCCAGAATAACTCCCGAGAATTGGTCTAGATCGACCTCTCCGAGTGACCTCTGATCGGCGCGCAGCCAGCTAAGATCTTCTGGCAAAAGACCGGTGAGCGTGCAATACGAGGCGTGCTCCTCGGCAGCGATACGCTCGTCGTCGCGCGTAGTGATGAGAAGGAACGGTTTCACCCCTCAAACTTACCCGAGTGCACGCTGATTGTTGTGTGACCCGCTGTTTGCCGATTTCAAGCGAACGTGAAAGACTCTTAACGACTTATTGCAACCGTCTGGGTCGACGTTGGGGAAGACGTTTCGAACCGAAGGGAGCTATGAATGTCGACACTAACCGCGGCTGCGCAACAAGAATCTTCGTTCGCAACGGGGGTGCTTTTCGTGCATTCATGCCCGAAGGCGCTGGTACCACATGTCGAATGGGCGCTTGCGCGCGAGATTGGCAAAGTGGTGAAGCTCAACTGGGAGCCGCAACCGCTCATGCCAAGAATGATGCGAACAGTAGCTCACTGGCGTGGCGCTGCCGGCACTGCGGCCGAGGTTGCGTCGTCATTGTTCGGCTGGCAACAGCTGCGCTTTGAGATTACCGAGGATCAAAGCGCCTGCGGTGACGGTGGTCGGTGGATGCACACCCCTCGGCTTGGCATGTTTAGGTTGCAGGTAGACGCTGCCGGTAATGGGGTACTGACTGAAGACGCGATTCGCGGGGCAATCGAAGAGTCAGTTGGCGACGCTGCAGCAATCACTCGAGCGCTGAATGCTGCACTCGGCGAAGAGTGGGATCGTGAACTCGAACCATTCCGCGCAGCCGAAGAGGGCGACGCGACCATTTTCGAGCTGCCGCGACTCAGCGCGGGCTAAATGTGCAAAGATCCCGCTCACCTCGGCACGCGTGGTGAACGGGATCGCATCGGTATGCTGCGAGAGCTAGTTGTCGTATGAGCGAATCGCAACTACGGCGTTGTGCCCACCGAACCCGAACGAGTTCGAGATTGCGAGCTGCGGGCCGTCGCCAAGAGGCTGCGCTTCACCTGAGACCGAGAGCGGAATCTCTGGATCTTGGTTGACCAGGTTGATCGTCGGGGGAGCGACGCGGTGCTTCACCGCGAGTACGGTGAACATCGCCTCAAGGGCACCGGTGCCTCCGAGTAGGTGGCCGGTTGCTGCCTTCGTCGCAGACACTGGGATGCTGTTCACGCGGTCGCCAAAGACCTTTGCGAGGGCGGTGTACTCGTTAGGGTCACCGACCGGGGTCGAAGTGGCATGGGCGTTAATGTGGGTGATCTCGTCCGGGGTCGCACCGGCCTGCGCGAGAGCAAGTTTGATGGCTCGGATGGCGCCGTGGCCCTCGGGGTCGTTTGCCGTGATGTGGTACGAATCGGCAGTGACGCCGCCGCCGGCGACCTCGGCATAGATCTTGGCGCCACGAGCGAGCGCGTGCTCTTCGGTCTCAAGCACGAGTGCAGCGGCACCCTCGCCCATTACGAAGCCGTCGCGATCGATGTTGTAGGGGCGTGAAGCAGTCTCTGGCGAGTCGTTTCGTTTTGACAGCGCCTGCATCGAGTTAAACGAGGTGATGGTGATCGGGTGAATCGCAGCCTCAGAACCACCGGCGATCACGACGTCTGCAAGACCTGCCTGCAGGTGCTCAAAGGCATTGTGAATCGATTCGGTGCTCGATGCGCAAGCAGAGGCCACGGTGCGCGCGTAGGCGCGAGCCTCGAGGTGCATAGAGACAGCTGCGGCAGGCGCGTTTGGCATCAGCATTGGCACGGTCAGCGGCATGACGCGGCGTGGGCCGCTCTCGCGCAGAGTGTCCCACGCGTCGAGCAGCGACCAGACACCACCAATACCGGTGGCCCAGTCAACACCGAGACGCTCCGAAGCAACTTCGGGCGATCCAGCGTCGGCAAACGCTTCCATTGCCGCAACGAGGGCAAACTGGCTCGACGGATCGAGTCGCTTCGCGACAGGCCGCGCAAGTACCTCGCTTGGCTTGACGCGTGCCTGACCAGCAAACTTCACGGCCAGATCGTATTTCTCTACCCAGTCGTACTCGAGTGTGCGCACGCCAGACTCCCCGGCGAGCAGCGACTCCCAGCTCTCGGCTGCAGTGCCACCGAGAGGTGACGAGGCTCCAATGCCAGTGACGACAATTTTCTTGCTCATGGTCGCGCTCCGTAATGCGAACTCGGTGTGAATAGTGAAAGCTTGAATTGGGAGCTTCTTCGGGGGCGAGTTGAAGGTCTCACCCCCGAGAAGCTACCCGGATGGGGTGTTAGGCCTGTGCGCCCGAAATGAAGGTGACAGCGTCGCCGACGGTCTTCAGGTTCTTGACTTCTTCGTCGGGAATCTTCACGTCGAACTTCTCTTCTGCGTTGACGACGATGGTCATCATCGAGATCGAGTCGATGTCGAGGTCATCGGTGAACGACTTGTCGAGTGCGACGGCGTCGGGTGCGATGCCGGTCTCGTCGTTGATGAGCTCGGCAAGGCCGGCCAGAATCTCGTCGTTGCTGTATGCCATATTGTTCTCCTTGTTAGTGGTGACTGTAAGAGTTTAGTAAGCGAGTGCCGGTTACGGCAGTTCTACTACCTGCGCGCCGTAGACAAGACCTGCACCAAAGCCAATCTGCAGCGCAAGTCCGCCAGAAAGCTCGGGGTGTTCTTCGAGTAGTGCGTGCATTGCGAGCGGGATCGACGCAGCAGACGTGTTGCCCTGCATTTCGATGTCGCGTGCGATGACGACAGATTCTGGAAGTTTGAGTTGTTTTGCGAACTCGTCAATGATGCGCATGTTCGCTTGGTGCGGAATAAACGCGGCTAGGTCGCTAGGGGCAATGCCAGAAGCTTTGAGGGTCTCGCGGGCGACCTTGGCCATTTCCCAGACTGCCCAGCGAAACACAGTCTGGCCATCTTGTCGAAGGGTTGGCCAGGGCACCTCGGTTGGGTTTGCTCGGTACTCCTCGAACGTCGAGGTGACGCGGATGGTGTCCCACTTTTCGCCGTCGCTGCCCCAAATGGTCGGGCCAATGCCCACATGGTCGCTTGCGCCGATTACCACTGCGCCCGCGCCGTCAGCAAGCAGAAATGAGATCGACCGATCTGCGGGGTCGATAACGTCCGAGAGCTTCTCTGCGCCGATCACAAGCACGTTCTTGCAGATGCCAGCCCTCACGAGCGCGTCACCCTGACCTACACCGTAGGCGTAACCTGCGCAGGCGGCCGAAATGTCGAATGCGGCTGCGGGGGTGAGGCCAAGCCGATATGCTGCGAGCGAAGCCATCGACGGGGTGACCGCTACGTTCGAGATTGTCGAGATGATCACCCCGTCGATCTCTGAACGATCGAGGCCCGAGCGTCTGATTGCCTCTTCGCCGGCTTCAACTGCCAGATCAACAGCCCCGATCTCTCGGCTCGCGCGGCGGCGTTGCACGATGCCGGTACGCTGACGAATCCACTCGTCAGAAGAATCAATAGGCCCGATGATTTCACTGTTGGGCACGTCTAGGTTGCCGCGAGCTGCGCCGATCGAAAGAATGCGGGTGTGCGCGGGCCCAGTGGGTTGAATCATGGTTGCCATGTGCTGCTCCTAAAGCTCTCTCGCCGCTTCGGCGCCTGCCTGATTGATGAGTTCTACGGCTGCGTCGAGGTCTGCAGGGGTCTTGACCGCGACGGTGGGCACACCCTTGAGGCCCCTTTTCGCGATGCCTGTGAGCGCGCCGGCCGGGGTCATTTCGATGAGCCCGGTGATGCCGGCTGCTTGGAAGCCCTCCATGCAGGCATCCCAACGAACCGGGTTCGCGATCTGTGAGACCAACAGGTCAACGAAGCGAGAACCGCTCGTGACGACGCTTCCGTCTGCGTTAGTCCACAGAGTACGTGCTGGCTCGGCAGCAGCCACTGACGCAGCTGCATTCTGTAGCACGGGGACAGCGCTAGCCATGTATTCGGTGTGAAATGCGCCGGCAACCTGCAGCGGAATCACCCGTGCGCCGCGGGGGGCAGACTCTGCGAGTGCCGCAAGTGCGGGCAGCGCGCCAGCCGCCACAATCTGCCCGCCGCCATTGCGATTTGCGGGGGTCAAGCCGTGCTCTGCGATCG
>JAPXTT010000048.1:0-7702 GCA_033812395.1 Leucobacter sp.
CTTGACGTGCACCCGCGTGTCGAAGCGATCACCGAGGCGCTCTGCAATCGCGTCGAGCTGCGCCTGCACCCCGCCGGGGCGAGGCTTTTTACCCTTGCCGGGTTTTGGTAGCTCGCCGGCTGCGGCCTCGGCGGCTCGCACCGAAAGACCCTCGTTGACAATCTTGTCGGCGAGGCGCTGCATCGCCTCTGCGCTGCCAGTCTCACCGTCTAGCGAGAGGATCGCGCGAGCGTGACCCGCCGAGAGCACTCCCGCTGCGACGCGCGCCTGCACTGGTTCAGGCAGCTTCAGCAGGCGAATCGTGTTCGAAATCTGGGGGCGCGAGCGGCCTATGCGGGTCGCCAGTTGCTCCTGCGTGATGCCGAAGTCTGCAAGCAGCTGCTGGTAGGCCGACGCCTCTTCGAGCGGGTTCAGCTGCGCGCGGTGCAGGTTCTCGAGCAGCGCGTCGCGCAGCATGTGCTCGTCTGCGGTCGAACGAACGATCGCAGGAATGTCTTCGAGACCGGCACGACCACTCGCACGGAAGCGGCGTTCACCCATGATGAGTTCGTAGCGCGGCTGACCCTTCTTCGGTTTTGGTTCGATTTCGCGCACCACAACCGGCTGAAACACGCCAAACTCGCGAATCGAGTGGGTCAGCTCTTCGAGCGCTTCTTCGTCGAACTCGGTGCGCGGCTGCACACGGTTCGGCACAATCTCGCTGAGCTTCAGGCGAGTGAGTCGTGCGCCCGGCACCTCGCGCAACTCGGCGCCTTCGGTTGAGGCGTTGCTCGCCGTGATGTCGTCCTCTGAGGCAGCCGAAAGGGTCGACGTCACGGCTGACGCGGCGTCAGTCGCCTGAGTGCGGTTCGGAAAGAACACGTCGACGGGGCGTTCGCCCTCACTCGCCTGCGGAATCAATGCGCCGATTCCGCGGCCAAGGCCGCCGCGCTTCTTCGTCGCCATCTCTTAGGCTCCTTCGTTTGTGTTCGTAGTGTGTTCGCGCAGCGCAATCTCAGCTGCCGCCTCGAGATAGGCGAGCGCACCGATCGACGCGGGGTCGTAGGCATGCACCGTCTGACCGTAGCTCGGTGCTTCAGAGACGCGCACCGAACGTGGAATCACGGCCGCGAGAGTCTCAGACGGAAAGTGCTCGCGCACCTCGGCAGCCACTTCGTGCGCGAGGTTTGTGCGCGCGTCATACATTGTCAGCAGAATCGTAGAAACGCGAAGCGCCGGGTTGAGGTGCTTCTGAATCAGCTGAATGTTGCCCAGCAACTGACTCAAACCCTCGAGCGCGTAATACTCGCACTGAATCGGAATCAATACCTCACGCGCGGCGACGAACGCGTTGACGGTGAGCAAGCCGAGCGATGGCGGGCAGTCAATAAAGACGTAGTGAAACTCACGTTCTGACTCTTGCAAGAAGCTCTCGAGCGCGGTGCGCAGTCGCTGCTCACGGGCGACCAGCGAGACAAGCTCAATCTCTGCGCCGGCAAGGTTGATGGTCGAGGGCACGCAAAACAGGTTCTCGTGATCGGTGCTCTGCTGCAGTGCCTCGTGCATAGTCTGGTCGCCGAGCAACACCTCATAGATGCTGGTGTTCTCGGGTCGATGCGCCACTCCGAGTGCGGTTGACGCATTACCCTGCGGGTCAAGATCAATGACCAGCACGTTCGCGCCGCGGCGGGCGAGCGCAGACGCCAGATTGACGGTGGTCGTGGTCTTACCGACCCCGCCCTTCTGGTTCGAGACAGTGATTACACGGGTCTCGGTCGGAAGTGGTGACGCGTTCGCCTCAAGGATGCGGCGGCGGCGAACCTTGTCGACTAGGTGGTTGCCCACCAGTGCGTTCTCGGTGTCGGTCATCGGATCCTTCAGCTGCAGCGGTTTTCGCGGGGGTTTACCTCACCCGCGCTCTAAATACTCTAGTCGCCTCGGCGAGCAGGCCTTCGCCGAGTACCTGGGTACTGATGTCTCGCACCTTGTACTTGCGCAGCACCTTTTCGGCGGCGTCGATCTCTCCCTGCACCGAATTGCCCTTAAGGAGCAGTAGCTCGCCGCCGTCGCGCAGCAGCGGCGCCGCGAGCGGCACCAGCTTGCGCAAGGCGGTCACTGCTCGCGCGGTGAGCTGATCCACCTCAAATGCGTCATGAAATTCCTCTGCGCGACCGCGCTTCACTTCGACGTTCTCGAGACCAAGCCTGTCGACCTGTTCGTTCAACCACGCGCAGCGTCGTTCCATCGGCTCGATCAGCTTAAAGGTCGCGTCTTGCCTGACAATTGCGAGCACGAGACCGGGCATTCCGCCACCGGTTCCGATGTCGGCGACGCTGGCACCGGGTTCGATGAGGGGGGCGAGGATCGCGCTGTTGAGCAGGTGCCTTGTCCACAGGCGCGGTGGCTCAAGTGGCCCGATAAGGCCAAGAGTCTCACCGCGTTCGCCGAGGTCGGCCGCGAATGCGCGCAGCACGTCGATACGGTCACCCGCGATCTCAGCGGCAGCTGCCGGCTCGGTTTCGATCAGCACATCGGTCATGGTTTCACGTGAAACGATCTGCAGGTCTTACGCCGCGGTAACGACGAGGCGGCGATCGCGCCCCTCGCCACGCGACTGACTGTGGTGACCGAGGTCTGCAACGATGTCGTGCACCAACTTGCGCTCGTACGACGACATAGGCTCAAGCTCGACCTCGGCGCGGCCAGCGGCAATCTGCGCGATAGCCGCATCGACCAACCCGCGCAGCTCGATAGTGCGGGCGTCACGTGAGCCGCCAATATCCAGAATCAGGCGCGAGAATCGGCCGGTCTGGTTCTGCACCGCGATACGAGTCAGATCTTGCAGTGCCTGCACGGTCTCGGGCATCGCGAGGCGGTCGAGATCTTCGCCACCACCGGTGACCGAGAGATACGCGCGACCGCTCGCGACCGAGATATCGAGGTCGCCGTCGAGATCTGCAAGGTCAAGCAGACCCTCAATGTAATCTGCGGCAAGGTCACCCTCTGCCTCTAGGTCATCGGGAGTAGCCGTCTCGGCAGATTCGTTCAGCTGATCTTCGCTCATGATGTCTACCGTCACTTCTTCTTCTTGGCGCGCTTTGCGCTTACCGGCTGCTGGCGCTGACCCTGCGACGGGGCGGTGCCTTCAATGCGTTCGATCTCGGCAACCTCATCGTCGGTGAGCTTGCCCTTTGCCTTCAGGCGAGCCTGACGGCTGCGCCATGCCTCGCTGCCCGGGGTGGGCATGGTGTTGATTACAATAGCCTGCTGGCCCATGGTCCACAGGTTCGAGGTGAACCAGTAGATGTTGAGGGCCAAGGGGAACGTGAAGCCTGAGAAGAGGAACGCGAACGGAATGATGTACAGCATGATCTTCTGCTGGCGGTACATCGGCGAGGCCTTCGTCTCGTCGCTGACATTCTTCGACATGATCTGCAGCTGAGTGAAGAACTGTGAAGCGATCATGAGCACCATGATGACGCCGAGCAGCACCACGACCACCCAGTTGCCTGACTCCCAGCCCTGCGTGAAGGTGAGCTTCAGGGGCGCACCAAAAATCGAGGCCTGGTTGAAACTGTCGGTCATTTCCTGGTTCATCATGCCAACGCCAGGAAGCCCCTTACCGTTGCCACCACTGCCGACCGCACCCGCCGCGTTACGCAGAACCGCAAAGAGCGAGAAGAAGATCGGCATCTGAATCAAGATGGGCAGGCACGACGAGAACGGGTTGGTGCCGTGTTTCTTGTAAAGCGCCATCGTCTCGCGACTCATGGCCTCGCGCGAGAATTGGTCGTTCTTGCCCTTGTACTTTGCCTGGATCTTCTTCATCTCTGGAGCGAGATCCATCATGCGGCGCTGAGCCTTAATCTGGCGCACCGTAACGGGAATAAGTGCTGAGCGCACCACAACAACGAGACCGAGGATTGCAAGCAACCAGGTCACACCCGAAGCGGGATCCATTCCGATCCAGGTAAAGAGCTGGTGCCAGGCCCAGAGCACGAGTTCAACGAGCCATCGCAGCGGCCAGAGAATCGTGTCGATGAATTCCATCATGATCAGGACTTTCGAGTACTTGGGCGAACGAATCCGCGTGCATTTATTGGAAAACTTGGGTGTGCTCGCTCGGGCGCATCATCAATGCCTCCCGCCGAGAACGGGTTGCAGCGGGCTAGCCGCCACAGGGTGAGCGCCACGCCGACCACAAAGCCTTGGCGCTGGAATACTTCCAAAGCGTAGCGCGAACAACTTGGATAGTACCTGCAGACCTGGCCATAGAGCGGTGAGATCACACGGCGGTAGCCGTGCATAAACGTAATTGCTGCGTTGCGGGGGAGCAGCCAGATCTCCTGAGCGATGCGACCAATCATTGTGACTCCGCTCGAAGCCGTTCGATACGATCCAACGCTCGATTCGTCTCATCTTTGAGGTCTTGGAACGAGGTATCTGCCGAGCGCGGCATCATGCGAAAGACCACATCGGCGCCAGTGAAGCCATCTGACAATCGCTGTTCAACGATCGACTTCAAGCGACGACGCACCAGATTGCGTGTCACCGCGTTGCCCACGGCTTTTGAAACAATGAAGCCAAATCGTGCCGGTTTACCCGCCTCAACATGCAAAACCGCGTGGGTGATGCAGTTTGCACCCCCCACGCGGTTGCCTTTGCGTACGATGTGGCGGTAGTCATCGCCCCGAGTGACTCGGTGATGCTTCGCTGGCACGTCGCCCGCAGAGTAGAAGAATTACGCGGTCAGCTTCGCGCGGCCCTTGCCGCGGCGAGCCGTGATGATCGCGCGGCCAGCGCGGGTGCGCATGCGAGCGCGGAAGCCGTGCACCTTGGCGCGGCGGCGATTGTTGGGCTGAAAAGTACGCTTGCTCATGAAAACTCCGTGAAGTCTGTGCCTTGCGGCACCGAAAGTCGGTGGGTGGGCACGCTTGTGCGCCCATACAAGTCAGAAAGTCTACGCCTATTGCGGCTCAGAGTCAAAGAGAGCACGCAAAAAGGCGGATTATCGGCCTCCCTGAGGGGTGCGGCCCGATTCATCTCGGTGTGTCCCAATGATAGCCGAGGTGGGGAGAACGTTTTCAACTTGCCTGTGGACAAATCTGTGACTAGCGTGAACGAAGACGTTATCGAGGCCAGACCCTGCAAGGGATCTAGTGCTTTTGCCCCCACATCACTCCCTGTGAACTAATTTGTGGGATCACCTGTGAATAGTCGTTCACATTATACGAGGAACTCATGACTGAAGAAGAGGTAATGCGCGTTTGGGCGCAGGTCACCCATGCAGTCATGGGTGACCCATCTGTGGGCCCCGCAGTCGGCGCTCAGCTTGCGCTTGCGGTGCCCCGGGGCGTTGGTGCCGGCATGCTGTATCTCGCGGTCCAGCACGATTTCACGCTGAAGCTGCTTGAGAACAAGCTTCGCCCGGCAATCATGAGCGCAATTGCTTCGATTCCTGATGCGGTCGGCATTGAAAGCTTTGTTGTCGTGGTCGATCCAGACGCGCAGCCCGCGATCGACCCCGAACCCGAAGAGGTCGTTTCTCCGAAGCAATCGATTGCCGAAACCGGTTCGTTTACCGGCGGCGTGGTGAACGAAGCATCTCGGCCTCTCAATGAGCCGCTTGCAAAGCATGGGGCCCCTGAAGTGCTCGACAGCAGGCTCAACCCGAAGTATCACTTCGACACCTTCGTGATCGGGCAGTCCAATCGCTTTGCTCACGCCGCAGCTGTCGCGGTCGGCGAGGCCCCTGCCCGTGCGTACAATCCGCTGTTCATTTACGGCGACTCTGGTCTCGGAAAAACCCACCTGTTGCACGCAATCGGGCACTATGCTCGCGAACTTTATCCCGAGATCCGCGTACGTTACGTGAGTTCCGAAGATTTTACGAACGATTTCATTAACTCGATCGCGAACAACCAGGGAGCGGCATTCCACGCTCGGTACCGTGGCATTGATGTGTTGCTGATCGACGACATTCAGTTTCTTGAGGGCAAGGCAGAAACGCAGGAGGCGTTCTTCCACACCTTCAATACCTTGCACGGGCACAACAAACAGGTGGTCATCACCAGCGATGTGCAGCCAAAGCAGTTGCGTGGCTTCGAAGAGCGAATGCTTTCTCGATTTGAGTGGGGTCTGCTTACAGATATTCAGGTACCCGATCTCGAGACCAGAATCGCAATTTTGCGAAAGAAGGCCCAGCGCGAGCAGCTTGAGCTCGATCATCAGGTGCTGGAGTTTATTGCGTCGAAATTCACCTCGAACATTCGTGAACTCGAAGGTGCACTGATTCGCGTCACTGCATTCGCAAGCCTGCAGCAGCAGCACATCGACTTGCCTCTTGCGCAGATCGTGCTCAAAGATCTGATCACTCTGGACGAGGACAACGATGTGCAGCCTTCTGACATCATCAGTCGGACTGCGGACTACTTCGATCTAGCGGTTGACGATCTCTATGGCCCTTCGCGAGCCCAGCAGATCGCGCTTGCGCGACAAATCGCAATGTATCTCTGCAGGGAGCTGACATCTCTGTCGCTGCCAAAAATCGGCCAGCTTTTTGGCGGCCGTGACCACACCACAGTCATGTACGCGTGCAAGAAGATCACCCAGCTCATCGCGGAGCGTCGGTCGATTTTTAACCAGGTCGCTGAGCTCACTTCTCTCATCAAAAGCGCCCGCTAAGTAAACAGAGGGCGCTCGAGTTATCCACAGCATTGGCCTGGCCTGTGAATAACTGGGGACAACTCGCGTGTCGATGTGGATGAATTGCTTTCGCCTGTGAGGGATAGCCACCTCGCCAACTTTCGCGGTTTCATGCGGAAGGTGGGTTATCCACGGCTCGCCAACAACTCACAAGCTTGTAGTTCCCTGTCGTGAATTGGGATCGCTCGAGTTATCCACAGTTTCCACAGGACTTATTACTATTAACAATTTATTTACTTTTCATAGAGGCTCTCAATAACGCCTTGCGGTCGTCCGGCCGCCGCTCGAAGGCCGTGTCATTCGCATCACTCTCCGAGTATGCAAAGATTGTGAGACGAGCGTGCTGCCTTCAGCATGTAATTCACCGTCCCCACTAAGGAGATGCCATGCGTTTTACCGTCAACCGAGACGTGTTCAGCGAGGCTGTCTCGTTTGCGGCAAAGCTGTTGCCGCAGCGTCCGACCCAACCTCTGCTCAGTGGTGCGCTTATTGAGGCGATTGACGGTGAGCTCACGATTTCGTCTTTCGATTATGAGACCTCCGCTCGTACTTCGATCACAGCAGACATTGCTGAGGCTGGGCGCGCTTTGGTATCTGGCCGTCTGCTCGGCGACATCGCTTCTCGACTGCCGCACTCCGACGTTGAGGTGACACTCGTCGAAACCCGAGTTCAGATTCGATGCGGCTCAGCCTCGTTCAGCCTCCCTGCGATGCCCGTTGAGGAGTACCCTCAGGTTCCACGAATTGATACCGTGACGGGCGCTGTGCCCGCCGATGCATTTGCTGAGGCTGTGGCTCAGGTTTCTTTGGCCGCTTCGAAGGACGACGTCACTCCGGTGATCACGGGCGTGCAGTTCGAGGTAAGCGAGAACGCACTGACCCTGACTGCGACAGACCGATACCGAGTAGCAACTCGTCGTATCGATTGGCAGCAACTCGACGGTGATCAGGAGCTTTCCGCTTTGGTGCCGGCGAAGGTCGTGATTGAGGTTGGAAAGACCTTTGGATCGAGCGGTAC
>JAPXTT010000049.1:0-7687 GCA_033812395.1 Leucobacter sp.
TCTCGGTGTCGATGACGGCGGTGGGTAACCTGCTCTACATCGTGGCGATGCCGCTCAGCATCGCGTTCTGGGGCTCGCTGCATCCGACCGCGAGCGTGCTGTTGCGCGAGGTTGAGCTCGATCCAATCAAGATGCTGCTTGAAATTGTGCTGATCATCGGCCTCCCGTTTGTGATTGGCCTGTTGCTGCGCGCGAAGTTGCCGGTGTTCGCGCAGAAGGTGCAGCCTTTTGTGAAGTGGTTCAGCCTCATCGCGCTGCTCGGCTTCATTGTCGGCGCGCTCGCCGGCAACTGGAGCTATTTCATCGCTTTTCTCGGCATCATTCTGCTGGTCGTCGCGATTCACGACGCGGTCGCCCTCGCAATCGGTTACGGCACCGCATATGTTGGAGGGCTTGGTACGCGCGAGCGTAAGGCGGTCACCTTCGAGGTCGGCATTCGAAATGCGGGCCTCGGCCTCGGGCTGGTGTTCAGTTTCTTCGATGGCCTCGGCGGCATGGCGATCGTCGCCGGCTGGTGGGGTGTCTGGGACATCATTGCGGGCCTCACGCTCGCGTCGCTCTGGGCGGCGCACACGAAGCGCCGCACCGGCTCGATCAAGGGCGACCCGAGCGGTAAGAGCAGGGCGGTGTTCGTGTCGCCCGGTGATGCCGATGCCGGTGATGCTGGTGCCGCAGAGGCTCCGGGATCCGCGTCGCCAGACGGTCGCGCGTCGTGACCCGCGTCTTGGTGACCGGCGGGGCCGGGTTTCTTGGATCGAACGTCGCGGCGGCGCTGGCCTCACGCGCTGACGTGGCACTCGTGATCGCGGGCGATGTGCGGGAGCCCGCATCTTTGCCTGACGGTGTGCGGTTCGCGAAGTGCGATGTGACCGATGCCGGGTCGATCGCTCCCCTGCTGCGTGAGTACAGCATCGACACTGTGGTGCACCTCGCGGCGATCGTGAACCCCGGTCGGGATGTCTCGCTTGAGTATCGCGTCGATGTTGAGGGCTCGGCGAACGTGCTTGCCGCCTGCATTGAGGCGGGGGTTACCCGCATTGTGGTCTCGAGTTCGGGGGCAGCGTATGGTTATCACGCCGACTCCCCCGCGTGGATCGACGAGACGGTGCCTGCGCGCGGCAGCGACGAGTTTCCGTATTCGAAGCACAAGCGCCTCGTCGAAGAGATGCTGGCAACATATCGCGAGCGTCACCCCTCGCTGACCCAAACCGTGTTTCGAATTGGTACGATCCTCGGCCCCACCGTGAAAAACCAGATCACGGCGCTTTGGGATGGGAAGCGACTGCTGCACATCGCGGGCAGCGACTCGCCCTTCGTGTTCGTGTGGGTAGATGACGTTGCGGCCGCAATGGTGCGCGCGGCAACCGGCGGGCCGGCTGGCGTCTATAACGTGGCAGGCGACGGTGCGCTCACGGTGCCCGAGATAGCGACCAGACTCCGTAAGCCACTTCTCACGGTGCCCGCGTGGGCGTTGACGGCGGCCCTGTGGGTAGGGCGCACGCTGCGTCTCACGGAGCACGGCCCTGAGAAGGTGCGCTTTTTGCGTTACCGCCCGGTGCTCGCAAACGATCGCCTGAAGCGCGAGTTTGGTTTCACCCCAACGCGCACCTCGCGTGAGGCGTTCGAGGAATACCTGGCGACGCACCCCGGGGTTGCACTCGGAGACGGCGGCGTGAGCAAGGCGTAAAGATTGCGTGAGTTGCCGTATGGAAACCGTAAGGATCTGGCCCGTGTGTGTGCGCACGCGCTTCGATAGTAGGAGCACCTGACGTGAGGCGGCCGCTCGGCCGCCCAGGGTGCGCGAATCGAGGATAGGTGCGGTGAGTACTGCGGAGTTTGGATCTTCGCTCGAGGTGCCCCCGAGCGAACAGCGGCCACGACGCGGCATGGCGCTCGGCAGGTGGATGCTTGCCGAGACAGCCGAGTCGCCCGGCCGCCAGACTGGCCCGCACGGCAGGCCAGAGGAACACCGCCGAGCGCACTGGCTTCGCGTCATGTGCCTCACTGGCCTCGACTACTTCTCGACCCTCGGCTATCAGCCTGCGATCGCCGCACTCGCAGCCGGGGCGATCGCCCCGCTCGCCACACTTGTGCTTGTGATTGTCACGCTTGCGGGAGCGCTGCCGGTCTACCGCCGCGTCGCCAAGGAAAGCCCGCACGGCACTGGCTCGATCTCGATGCTCGCGAAGCTGATGCCCCGCTGGGGCGGAAAGCTCGCGGTGCTCGCTCTGCTCGGCTTTGCCGCCACCGACTTCATGATCACCATGACGCTCTCGGCCGCAGACGCCACCGCACACCTTGTCGAAAACCCGTTCGCACCCTCGGGCCTTAAGGGGCAAGAGGTCGTCATCACGCTCGCTCTGCTCGCCGGGCTTGGCGTGGTGTTTTTGCGTGGCTTCAAAGAAGCGATTCGACTCGCCACGGTGCTGGTGGGTGTGTTTCTGGCACTCAACCTGGTGGTGGTGTCGGTGGCGCTTTTCGAGCTCATCGGGCACCCGGTCTTTCTTGGCGATTGGTGGCAGGTGCTCACCACCCAGCACGGCGACCCATTTTTCGTGATCGCGGTAGCGCTGCTCGTGTTTCCAAAACTCGCGCTCGGCCTTTCTGGCTTCGAGACTGGCGTCGCGGTGATGCCTCAGATTCGCGGCGATAAGGGCGACACCGAAGAGCACCCGGTCGGCCGCATTCGCGGAGCGCGCCGACTGCTGATGACATCGGCGCTCATCATGAGCGGCTTTCTCATCACGTCGTCGATCACAACGGTTGCGCTGATCCCGGCGCAAGAATTTCAGCCGGGCGGTGAGGCGAACGGGCGTGCGCTCGCGTACCTCGCGCACCACTTCTTGGGCGACGGGTTTGGTACCGTCTACGACCTCGCAACTATCGCAATTCTCTGGTTTGCCGGTGCATCGGCGATGGCCGGCCTCTTGAACCTGGTGCCCCGCTACCTGCCGCGCTACGGCATGGCACCGGCGTGGGCAAGGGCAACCCGCCCGCTTGTGCTGGTCTTTACCGCCGTCGCGTTCTTCATCACGATCATCTTTCAGGCGAGCGTCGATGCGCAGGGCGGTGCGTATGCAACCGGTGTGCTCGTGCTGATCACCTCGGCGGCGATTGCGGTGACGCTTGTGGCCAGGCGGCGAGGCGAACGCGGCGCTACGATCGGGTTCGGCATCATTACGCTCGTGTTTCTCTACACGACGGTGGCAAACATCATTGAGCGCCCCGACGGCATCAAGATTGCGGCTTGCTTCATCGTCGGTATAGTCGTGGTGAGTTTCATCTCGCGCATCGCGAGGTCAACCGAGCTACGCGCCACCTCGGTGCGGCTTGACGCACGCGCATCGGAGTTTGTTGACTCGCTGCAGGGCGGTGCACTACGTCTCGTCGCGCACGAGCCAAACGATCTGAGCGACGGGCGATACGAGCAGAAACTACATCATGCTCGCCTGGCGCACGGGCTGCCAGACAACAATGTACTGTTCATCGAAGTCGAGGTGTCAGACAGTTCTGACTTCGAGGGCGAGCTCGTGGTGCAGGGTGTCGAGCGCCACGGTTACCGCGTGCTGACGGTTCGCGGCAGCACCGTGCCGAATGCGATCGCCGCGGTGGCCCTGCACCTCAGCGCTAACTTTGGGTGCATGCCGCACGTCTACTTTCGTTGGACCGAGGGCAACCCCATCAGCAATCTGCTGCGCTTTCTGCTCTTCGGTGAGGGCGAGATCGCGCCCATGACCCGCGAGGTGCTGCGTGAAGCTCAGCCAGATGTGACCAGGCGCCCCTGGATTCACGTAGCGTAGAGCTGTGAAGAAAGAAGCGGGTGCCTTGCCTCCGATGCGCCAATTGGCAGGCTTCATCGTTGCCCTGCTCGCTCTGCCCCTGCTCATGCTGGCCTTCGGCAGCTTTCACACCCCAAACGCCATCGCTATTGAGGTGCTCTGCCTGCAGCTCTACGTGGTGATCGTCGCGCTCATCGGTGGTCTCTGGCCCGCCCTGCTCGCGGCAGTCGGCTCGGGTGTGCTGCTCGACCTGTTCTTCATCGAACCGCACTTCACCGTAGCCGTGGCCGACCCGATTCACCTCACGGTGTTATTGCTGCACATCGCAACCGCCGTGGTGGTGAGCGTGGTACTCGAGCGTCATAGGCGCGAGGCGGCAGCGAAGGCGATTGAGCCGATCGCTGCGTCGGACAACATGCGCGCTGCGCTGCTCTCTGCGCTCAGCCACGACCTGCGCAGACCCCTCGCCTCCGCAACCGCGGCGGTCGGGGGGCTGCGGTCGGCGGGCGAAGCGCTCTCGCCCGCCGATCGAGATGAACTGCTCGCGACCGCCGACGAGAGCCTCGCCTCACTCACCGCACTCGTGACCGATCTGCTCGACGTCAGCCGCGTGAACGCTGGTGTGCTCGCGATTTCTCCTATCGCCCTCGACCCCATGGATGTGATCGAGCCCGCCCTCGAAGAGTTCGGCAATGTGCAACCGCCCATCGAGGTGTTGGCCGAACACCGCAGGGCCAAGATCCTCGCCGACCCTGTGCTGCTGCAGCGGGCGATCGCAAACCTGCTGGCCAACGCACTGCGCTTCTCCCCCACGGGCTACCCAGTGCAGATTGCGACGCGCCTTGTGTTTGATCGAATCGAGATTCGTGTGATCGACCGTGGCCCCGGCGTGCCCATTTCGCGCCGCAGCGACGTGTTTGTGCCGTTTCAACGCCTCGGCGACACCGACAATACGACAGGCCTTGGGCTTGGCCTCGCGCTCTCGCGTGGCTTTGTCGAGGCGATGCATGGGACACTCGAACCAGAAGACACACCCGGTGGCGGGCTAACAATGGTCATCTCGCTGCACGCAAGCGGTGAGGGCACCGATGCGGGCACGATTGCCCGCGCACCGCACAGGGGTGGGCGCAGTGGTATCGAGGGGCAACAATGATGAAGATTCTCATTGCAGACGACGACCCGCAGCTGCTACGTGCCCTGCGCATCACCCTCACTGCCAAGGGGTACGAGATCGTCACTGCCTCGAACGGCGAAGAGGCGATTAGCCTCGCTGCCGACGAGCGGCCCGACGTGCTGTTGCTTGACCTTGGCATGCCTCGTTTTGACGGGCTTGAGGTGATCCACGCGATTCGCGGCTGGTCAGACGCACCGATTCTTGTCGTGTCAGGTCGCACCGGTGCGGGCGACAAGGTTGAGGCGCTCGACGCGGGTGCCGATGACTACGTGACAAAGCCATTTCTCGTCGAAGAGCTGCTCGCGCGTATTCGTGCGCTCACCAGGCGTATTCCAGAGCAAGAGGCGAAGCCAGCGGTCAGCTTCGGGCATGTGACGGTCGACCTTTCTGCGAGGATCGTGACCGACACCTCGGGCGGCCAGCCTGTGCCGGTGCGGCTCACCCCCACCGAATGGCAGGTGCTCGAGCTGCTCATTCGCAACGCGGGCAAGCTTGTGACGAGGCAGACGCTGCTGACGCACATCTGGGGCTTCGAGCACGCGAAAGACACGGGTTACCTCAGGCTGTACCTGTCGCAGCTGCGCAAGAAGCTCGAGCCAGACCCCGCAAATCCGCGCTACCTGCTTACCGAATCGGGCATGGGGTACCGCCTGCAGCTTGAGGGGTGAACGCTCGGGCATCCCACAAATGAATCCGGCGGTTGTGGCCATCTGACCTGAGTCGAGACAACCACAACCGCCGGATTGCTGAGGGAGTGTGTGCCGGGGCCTAGAGAATGCCCTCGAGCTCCTTTTCGATCATCTGCTTCGGCATTGCGCCGATCAGCTCGCGCACCTCTTCGCCACCCTTGAAGACCTTCATCGCCGGGATCGAGGTGATGCGGAACTGCGCAGCGAGTGCGGGCTCCTCGTCAACGTTCACCTTGACGATGCGAATCTTGCCCTCGTGCTCTGCTGCGATCTGGTCGAGTACTGGCGCGACCATGCGGCACGGGCCGCACCAGGCTGCCCAGAAGTCGACCAGCACGGGAATGTCGCTCTGCAGCACGACCTTGTCGAAGGTCTGCTCGCCTACGTTGATTGCTTCTGACATGATCAGAACTCCTTATCTTGTTACTTGTCTTCGAGCGCTACGAGGTAGTGCTCTGCGTCGAGTGCGGCAACGGTGCCTGAGCCCGCTGCCGTGATGGCCTGACGGTAGCTCGGGTCGATGACGTCGCCGGCGGCGAACACACCGGGCACCGAGGTCTTCGAGCTGCGGCCTTCAACGGCGATGGTGCCGTCTGTGGTGAGCTCGACCTTGCCGTGCACGAGGTGCGTGCGGGGGTCGTTGCCGATTGCGATAAACACGCCGTCGAGGTCGAGGTCGCGGCTCTCACCGGTCACAGTGTCGCGCAGTGCCACGCCGGTCGCCTCGGTCTCACCGTGAATTGCGGTGACCTCTGCGTTCCAGATGAACTCGATCTTCTCGTTGTCGAAGGCACGCTGCTGCATGATCTTCGACGCCTTGAGCGAGTCACGGCGGTGAATGACGTAGACCTTCGAAGCGAAGCGGGTCAAGAAGTTCGCTTCTTCCATTGCCGAGTCGCCGCCGCCAATGACTGCGATGGTCTTCTCGCGGAAGAAGAAGCCGTCGCAGGTTGCACACCACGAAACGCCGTGGCCCGAAAGGCGATCCTCGTCGGCGATACCGAGCTTGCGGTAGGCCGAGCCTGTTGCGAACACGACAGCCTTTGCCTCGTGCACCGTGCCATCGGCGTCGGTGACGCGCTTTACATCGCCATCGAGATCGAGTTCGGTGACGTCGTTATAGAGCACCTTCGTGCCGAAGCGCTCGGCCTGCGCCTGAATCTTCTCCATGAGCTCCGGCCCCTGAATGCCCTCAGGGAAGCCTGGAAAGTTTTCGACATCGGTCGTGTTCATCAGCTCGCCGCCGGGCTCAACCGAGCTCGCGAACAGCACTGGCTCGAGGCCGGCGCGCGCCGCGTAGATGCCTGCGGTGAGGCCTGCGGGGCCCGAACCGATGATGATGATCTGATGCATGCTGCTCCTCGCGCGGCGTGTGATCGTGGTAATTCCAGTGAACTACCGGGTAGAACCCATTTTAGGTTCGAACTATTCCTCTGAAGCTGAGGGCTCGTTTGCGTCGACTGGCGGCGCGTCGGCGGCACCGGGGTCGGTGTCGTCTGAGTGCGCAGCCACTGCGCCCTTGCGACGCCTGCGCACCGAGCGCCAGATGCCGAAGCCGAGTAGCAGTGCTGCCGCAGAGCCAAGCACCCAAATGAGGGCGGTTTCAATGGCGGTGCGAAGCGTCAGCGGGTGCAGTGCGCTCGCGAAGCTGTGATCCTTCTTCACATCCCAGACCTCGAGCAGCAGCGCGGTGTCACCTGACGACACCCGGCTGTGCACCGGCACGAGCACGTTCGCGCTGCCAACGGCGGGTACCCGCACCTCAAAGTCTCTTTCTTTCAGTGAGATCACGGCCGAAGTGGGGGTGGCGTGCAGCGTTACGACCGCCTCGAATGGCAGCGAGTTGCTGAGCGTAATCGGCACGTTTGAGAGCGAGCCGACGAGCTGGGTGTTTTCGCTGACGAGCGGGGCAACCCCATGCAGCAGCTCGCTGTCTCGCTTCTTGATCTGCTGATCAACCGCGGCAAAATCCACCCCGGGTGCCGCGTACCTCGTCCCGAGTGCCCCAAGCAGACGCTCTCGTTGATACTCGGTCAGGTAATCAG
>JAPXTT010000050.1:0-7548 GCA_033812395.1 Leucobacter sp.
GCCGCGCAACGCCATGCGTTGCCCCTAGCTATCGGGGTGGGACCTCACCGAGGTACCGAGTGCGAGCTGCTGCGCCGCCCAACGAAGATCATCCGCATCGCGAAGCGTCAGCGCCTCGGCGACCTCTCCCCCATCGCAACGAAGCAGCTCGATGATTACGTGATCCTCGACCAACACAGCGATTCGCCAGGTTCCGCCCGAAAGCTCCCAACGACCGATCGCCTTCGGCGGGCAAAGCTCACCATCGCGATCTGCCGGGTGCGCTACTTCGCTCATACTCGCCAGGGTACCCGCGCACGCGCGGACCCGACAGCCCGAACGGCCGAAACTACGCTGCGCGTACTCCGGCGAGTGCCTTCTTACCGCGACGAAGCACCACAAACGAGCCGTGTAACAGCTGGTCAGCCTCGATCACCGCGTCCTCGGCAGCGACCTGCACGTTGTTCACGTACACGCCACCCTGCTTAATCGCTCGGCGCGCTTCGCCCAGGCTCGCCACAAGGCCAGCGTCAACGAGCAATTGCGCGATCGAGCTGCCGGCGCCACCCAACGCAGTGGGCAACTCGTCGAGCGCGGCCGAAAGCGTATCAGCGTCGAGTGCACTCAGGTCACCCTGACCGAAGAGTGCCTCGGAGGCGAGGATCGCCGCATCAACTGCGGCCGATCCGTGCACAAGCGTTGTCACCTCAAGCGCCAGTCGCTTCTGAGCGGCACGCCGGAAAGGTTCCTCGGCGACCAGCCGCTCGTACTTCTCGATTTCGGCCCGGCTCATGAAGGTGAATACCTTCAACCGGTCGATCACGTCAGCATCTGACTGGTTCAGCCAGAACTGGTAGAAGCGGTACGGTGAGCACATTTCGGCATCGAGCCAGATGGCGTTGCCTTCGCTCTTGCCAAACTTGGTGCCATCAGAGTTCGTAATCAGCGGCGTGCCAATTGCGTGCGCGGACTGGCCTTCGACCTTACGAATCAGGTCGGTGCCACTGGTGAGGTTGCCCCACTGGTCGCTGCCGCCCGACTGCAGTTTGCAATCGTATTGGCGAAACAGCTCAAGAAAGTCGAAGCCCTGCAACACCTGGTAGCTGAACTCGGTGTAGCTGATGCCCTCGTCAGAGTTCAACCGCGCCGCCACCGCATCTTTCTTCAGCATCGTGCCGACACGGAAGTGCTTGCCGACCTCACGCAGAAAGTCGATCGCGCTCATTGGCGCGGTCCAGTCGAGGTTGTTGACGAGGCGCACCGCGTTCTCGCCCTCATTCGAGAGAAAACGCGACACCTGTGCTTGCAGGCGGGTCACCCACTCCGCGACAGTGTCTCGACTGTTCAGCGTGCGCTCGGCGGTTGGGCGGGGATCACCGATCAGACCGGTCGATCCGCCGACGAGCCCCAGCGGCTTGTGGCCCTTCAGCTGCAGGCGACGCAAGAGCAGCAACTGCACGAGGTTGCCGAGGTGCAGGCTCGGTGCGGTCGGATCGAAGCCACAGTAATAGGTGAACGGAGCACCCTCGAGCAGCTCACTGAGCGCCTCGGGGTCGGTCGATACGTGCACCAGCCCGCGCCACTGCAGCTCGTCCCAGAGGGTGTCAAAGCTTTCGTCGTTGCGCTGGGCCGACATGATCTCGGCTCGTTCATTCGTTACAGACACGAAGACAATCGTATCGCGGAAATCTCATCGCCTCGCGCACGCACCCGAGCGCTGACTACGCGATCAGCTCATACCACCGACAGTGTCGCATCAAGGCCACCACCTACAAGCGCAAGCGTGCGGTCATCGTTCTTCTCTGCGAGTCCGATCATCGTTGCGCGCGGCACAATATCCATGGTGCACACACCGTCTACTGATTTGAAGTGCACGGTAACCTCAGCATCTGTCTCGTCAACCCGCTCGACGATGGGAAGGCAGGTAGAGGAACCCCAGGTCAACAGCACGATGCCGGTGTCGTCTTGCACCCATGCCGCACTCGGCAGATATTCGGTCGGGGTACCCGGCACTCCCGTCAGGTCACTTTCGCCGTCAAGCTCAACCGACGCATTGAGGTCGCCGTATTGAACATGCAGCCTCACATCTTCTTTCGGGTTGACACCATCTGGCGCACCCACGACTGTCGTGCGAGCAGTGTAGTCGGCAGTGCACGGCCTATCTTCTTGCCCCTCAATCGTGTCGCTGAGCATCACGGTAACTTCTTGACCCTGCGCCGTGACATCACCCGCGAATGGAACACAGCTCGACGACCCTTGGGTGACAACGCCGATCATTCGACCGTCATCAAGCCAAACGGCTTCAACACCACTCGAAGAAGAACCGTTATCGGGGGCGGCAGTCTGCGCACCACCCTCTGGTTGTTCAGCGGCGCAACCACCCAGCGCAAGCGCAACACTGAAAAGTACTGCCCCGGCAATTGATCTACGAATAGCCCTCATGCACTAAACCTACTGCTTGCGCCTGTAAAGACGCTAGCGCAGTTCTGCGATGCGCTCGGCGAGGCGGGCGAGCTGCTCATCGACACGCACGCGTGCGGTGCCGCCCACACCGACACGGGAGTTCACCGAGCCCTCAATAGAGAGCACCTCGCGCACGCCAGGCGTTAAGTGCTCAGACACCGACAGCAGCTCCTCGTCGTCGGGTTCGTGCAACTCAATGCCGCGATCCTCGCAATACTTCACCAGCTCGCCCGAAATCTCGTGCGCGTCACGAAAGATCACGCCCTGCTTCACCAGCCACTCGGCGACGTCGGTAGCCAGCGAGAAGCCCTGCGGTGCGAGCTGCGCCATGCGCTCGGTATCGAAGCGCATCGTCGCGACCATACCTGTGAACGCTGGCAGCAACACCTCGAGTTGTTGCACGGAGTCGAACACCGGCTCCTTGTCCTCTTGCAAGTCACGGTTGTAGGCGAGCGGCAGGCCCTTGAGCGTCGCAAGCAGACCGGTGAGGTTGCCGATGAGACGCCCCGACTTTCCGCGCGCAAGCTCGGCAATGTCTGGGTTCTTCTTCTGCGGCATGATGCTCGAACCCGTCGAGTAGCCGTCGTGCAGTCGCACGAAGCCAAACTCTTTGGTGTTCCAGATGATGATCTCTTCGCTCAGGCGCGACAGGTCGATGCCAATCTGCGCCGTGATGTACGCGAATTCCGCGACCACGTCGCGCGCCGACGTGCCATCGATCGAGTTCTCGAGAGGATCCCCGAGCCCAAGCTCGGCGGCAACCAGGCGGGGGTCGAGTCCGAGCGAGCTGCCCGCCAACGCTCCCCCACCATAGGGCGAGCGCTTCGCGCGCTTCGCCCAATCGCGCAAGCGCTCGACGTCGCGCATAATCGGCCAGGCGTGCGCCGCCAGCTGGTGTGCGAGCAGCACCGGCTGCGCGTGCTGCAGGTGGGTACGACCCGGCAAGATTGCGTCGGGGTGCGCAAGCGATTGGTCGAGGATCGCGGTTGCGAGATTCAGCAGCAATTGCTCAATGGTCGCCGCGTGATCGAGCAGATAGAGGCGCACCAGCGTCGCGATCTGGTCGTTGCGGCTGCGCCCGGCGCGAAGCTTGCCGCCAAGCTGCACGCCGGTGATGTCGATCAACAGGCGTTCGAGCGCCGAGTGCACGTCTTCGTCGTCTTCGGCAGGCAGGGCGCGGCCGTCTGCGACACGTGCCGAAAGCTCGTCGAGACCCGCATGCATGTTCTTGAGCTCTTCGGCGTTCAGGTAGCCAGCCGCGGCGAGCGCGACGGCGTGCGCCTTTGATCCTCGAATATCGTATTGCGCGAGGGCCCAGTCAAACTGGGTCGACTTGCTAAGCAACTGCAGCTCGGGCGAGGGGCCACTCTCGAAGCGCCCGCCCCAAAGCGCGCCAGCCTCTGCTGCGCGGTTGCCGGTTTCGTTGTGCGTGTTCTCGGTAGCCTCAGTCACGCAACCAGCTTACCCGCGCTTACGTTTCCTCCATTCGCCCAGACAAAACTGTAATAGAAGCTAGGCCAGACCCACAAAATAAAAATTCACGATAATTGATTGGTCTTCACCTAATGGAATCACGGAGCCGCTCGAAGCCCATGTCCCATCTGCAGCGTCCCACATACGAGGAGATGAAACTCCCGCTTCAAAATCTGCCCAGGTTAGAGGTGAACCAGTCGTCGCGAGGACACATTCAAATCCCGCGCGGGAGGTTGACGCCATCGCTGCGAATAAAGCGTTTGCTGAGCCAGAGGTCAACGTAGCCGAAGATGCTAGTTCGGTGCCACATGCTGCGTCAAGCATCAGATACGCACTCTTGTCAGGTACCCACGGTTGTGCAGTCACCTCGGGTGCTATCTCTGTCGCCTTATCGTTGCTCGAGGAGTCCTGCTTCTTAGGAACCTGTGTAGCGGTGGGCGCAGCGTTCACCGGCTCGCCAGAAGAGCAGCTCACCAACCCACCTGTAGCAATAAGGGCAAGGGCGGAAACATAGCCAGCTCGAGCAGCGATCTTCAAAATCCAAGAGCATAGTATTGCCCTATTCGTCGCTCAAGACGCCTCAAACATCACGAGATATTGCCTACGCCCGCGCAAGCAGCCAGGCCATGAGCGCCTTCTGTGCGTGCACGCGGTTCTCGGCCTCGTCCCACACCGCGCTCTGGGGCCCGTCGATCACCTCGGGCGCCACCTCGAACTCGCGGTATGCAGGCAGGCAGTGCAAGAAGATCGCGTCATCAGCTGCCTCTGCCATGAGTTCAGGAGTCACTCGGTAGGCACCGAAGGTTGCCACTCTGGCGGCCTTCTCTGCCTCCTGCCCCATCGACACCCACGTGTCGGTGATAACCACGTCGACACCGTCTACCGCCGCCTGCGGGTCAGCCGTCACGGTGACGCTGCCGCCGGTCTCGGCGGCGATCCTCTTCGCGTCTTCTACAATGTCAGCTCGCGGTTGGTACCCCTCTGGGCCGGCGACGCGAATGTGCATGCCCGCGGTCGCGAAGCCGAGCAGATAAGAGTGGCCCATATTGTTCGCCGCATCGCCGAGGTAGGCGGCGGTAAGGCCCCGCAGGTCACCCTTGCGCTCGCGAATGGTCTGCAGATCGGCGAGAATCTGGCACGGGTGAAAGTCGTCGCTCAGCGAGTTGATTACCGGCACGCTCGAATTCGCAGCCATCTCTTCGAGACCCGCGTGCGCGTAGGTGCGCCACACGATCAACTCGACCATGCGCGACAACACCTTTGCGGTGTCGCTGATCGACTCTTTGCCGCCCATCTGAGAGTTCTTCGAATCCATGATCAGCGGATTGCCACCGAGGTCTGCGACCCCGACCGAGAAGCTCACCTGTGTGCGCGTGCTCGTCTTGTCGAAGATGACCGCAGCGGTCTTCTGCCCTTCAAGCGGGCGCTCGGCAAATCGGTCTCGTTTCAGGCGGGCTGCGAGCTCGAGCACCTCGAGCTGCTCGTCGGGAGAAAGATCGTCATCGCGAAGAAAGTGCCTCGTCATGTATCAAGCCTAGTCGCCACGCAGGGCACAATCTGTGTATTCACGCGTATCTTTCGGACACCGGCTAGGCGGCAACAACGATCGCGTGACCAGTGTCAGCGAGTTGCTCGATCTGGATGCGTTGTTTCGTGGTGCTCTGGAGAGAGCTTCGCGTCTTCACCGGTGCCTGGAAGCTCGATCGCGCTCGTCAAGGGCTTGCCCTCACGCAGTAACGCTCGCTTGCGCAACTGCCACATTACCGCAAGTGCAACGAACCAGATCGGGGTGCAAAGCAATGCAATTCTGGTGTCTTCTGCGAGACTCAGAGTCACTACTATGTAGGCAAAGAACGCCAGCACGACCCATGGCAACACTCGCGCGAGCGGCATGCGAAACTTTGATGCTGCATGCCGCTCAGGGTACTTGCGAAGATAGGCGATGTAGCTGATCAGAATCATGCTCCACACAAAGATGATGAAGCCAGAAGCGACCGAGCTCACGAAAGTGAAGGCTGCGAGCACGCTGTCACCCGCTAGCAAAATTGGCACTGCGGTGAACAAAAAGACAGCAGAAAAGAACACCGCAGGTCGCGGCACCCCTCGAGAGTCTGTCATATCGAAGACCTTCGGGGCATGCCCATCTTTCGCAAGCGCAAGCATCATGCGAGTACTCGAGTAGAACCCTGAGTTCGCACTCGATGCCGCAGAGCTCAGTACGACCAGGTTAGTGGCGATCGCCGCAGCACCAAACCCGGCGTAGGCGAAGGTAGTCACAAACGGGCTCAGTGCAGGGTCGATACGATCCCATGGCGTGATCGACATGATGACCGTCAGCGCCCCAATATAGAAGATGAGCACGCGAACGACAATTGAGTTAATCTCCTTCGGCAGGTTGCGGTGTGGGTCGGCAGTCTCAGCGGCAGCAGTACCGACAAGCTCTACGCCGATAAACGAGAAAATGCCGAGCTGAAAACCAAGCAAAAACCCACCAAACCCGAACGGGAACAGCCCACCGTGATCCCAGAGGTGCGTGATCGATGCTTGGGTGCCAGTGTCGGGGTTGGTGAACCCAGTCACCATGAGTACCACGCCGGTCACAATCAGAGCGAGTATTGCGACAATTTTAATAAGCGCAAACCAGAACTCGAATTCGCCAAAGAACTTCACCGGCTGCAGATTTAACAAGAGCAGCACCCCTGCGGCGAGCAGTGCCGGAATCCACGAGGGAATGGACTCGTTGAAGTAAGTGACCTAGCTGGTGATCGCGATGATGTCTGGGACACAGATCACGACCCAGGTCACCCAGTATGTCCAAGAGACGAAGAACCCGGCCGCCGGGCCGAGCAGGTCTTTCGCGATGTCACCAAAGGTGTGGTAGTTAAGGTTTGAGAGCAGCAACTCGCCGAGGCCGCGCATGAGAAAGAACATCATGCAGCCGATCACGGCATAGATGAACAGCACTGACGGGCCGGTCAGACTGATAACTTTGCCTGACCCAAGAAACAGGCCAGTGCCAATCGCACCACCGATAGCGATCAGTTGCAAGTGCCTGTTCTTCAGCCCACGCTGCAAGCTGTCATCTGACAAAACTTCGCGCCCTTGTGTATTGAGTCGAGTTGCGCCCTTGCCCCTGGCGTGACGCCGAGCACACAGTTCGGGGCAGGTTTGCACGATGTGCTCGCCTGCCCCAAAATACGCTGATGTGTTACTTAGCCAGCTGTTGCTTCAGCTTCGCTGCGGCACGGTTGCGAGTCGTCGCGTCGAGGTGCACCTTGCGAATGCGCACGACCTCGGGGGTCACCTCTACGCACTCGTCTTCGCGAGCAAACTCGAGCGACTCTTCGAGGGTCAGCACACGAGGAGGCGTCATCGACTCGAACGAATCAGCGGTCGACGAACGCATGTTCGTGAGCTTCTTCTCTTTCGTGATGTTCACGTCCATGTCTTCGCTGCGAGAGTTCTCGCCGATGACCATGCCCTCGTAGACCTCTTGCGTGGGCTGAACGAAGAAGCTCATGCGCTCCTGCAGTGCAATCATCGCGAACGGCGTCACCACACCCGAGCGGTCGGCGACGATCGAACCGTTGTTGCGTGTGACGATCGGGCCAGCCCACTCGCCGTAGCCGTGTG
>JAPXTT010000051.1:0-7447 GCA_033812395.1 Leucobacter sp.
GGTCACTAGCCTGCCCGGATCTCGGTGTTGATGCGGTTGTAGATGTCGATCGCGTCGCCCACGTCTTCAATCTGTTCCATCTGCGCAAGCGAGGCACCGTCGCGAATCAGCGCAGGGTACTTCTCGAACAGCTCGTCCGGGAGCGACTCCATCGCCGCACGGTTCGGCACGTTGTAGAGCAGGTTCTCAACGAGCCAGGTCTGGTTCTCGGTCTCGAGAATGTAGTTCATGAAGGCGTGAGCGGCCTCACGGTTCTTCGAAGACTTCAGCAGCACCATGCCGTCAACCCAGAGGTCTGAGCCTTCCTTTGGCATCGCGAAGCTCACTCGCGGATCTTCAGAAGCCGCAGTGTTGCACCAGCCGTCGTGACCGTGCGAAAGCACAGCCTCGCCCGCGATGAGCTTCTCGCCGTAGGTAGTGTTGTCGAACGCAAGCGACTTCTGCGCGGCGTTCTTCAGCACTGCACCAACCTCGTCGAGCTCTGCTTCATCGGTGGTGTTGATCGAATACCCGAGCAGGCGCTGCGCCGGAATAAATGTCCATCGCATGTCGTCCATCAGCGTGGTCTTGCCGACAGCTTCGGGGGCTGGTTCGAGCAGGTCTGCCCACGAGTCAGGGGTCTCTGCGACAAGGTCTTCGCGGTAGCACAGGCCCGTGGTGCCCCATGCGTAGGGCACATTGTGTTTCAGATCGGGGTCGAAAGCAAACTTTCGCACCTCGGGGTAGAGGTTTTCAAGGTTTGGCACCGCGCTCTGATCGATCTCAGATGCGAGACCCTCTTCTACGAGCACGCTAATAAAGTTGCCCGCGAGAAACACGATGTCGATCCCGGAGTCTGCCGAGGCGGTTACCTTGGCGAAGCCTTCTTCGTTGGTTGCGTGGTGCACGATATTGAGTTTGACGCCCGTCGCCGCTTCGAAGTCCTCAGCCAGAGTCGGCGAGTAGTACTCGGGCCAGGTCGAAATGGTGAGCGTCTGCTCGCTGATGTCTGCGTTGGGGTCGAGCTCACTTGATCCGCCGGAGCTACACGCGGTGAGCGCGATCGCGGCGACAGCTGCGGCCGCCGAAAGTTGTACTAATCCTGAACGGCGCATCCGCTCCTCCTTTGGATTGGGCCTGCTCGACAGCTCTGTCGAACACCAGTTTGTGTAATGAACGCTAAATGAAGTTTTATCCGCTCGAAATCTATTAATAGCGCACTCGGCCTCATTTATCGAATAAAAGCTAGAAGAATTATTTGAAATCGTTTCCCTGGCAGTGAATCGTTATACAGTGGTGCCATGAATCACCTCATCACAACGGTCAAAGATGCCCAGCTGAGCTACTCAGACGAACCGGCGGTCGCAGACAATCCAGCCGCTTCTGCGGGCATCCTCGAGTTCGAACCCGTCGCCGGAGCCGCAACCGGCATTTGGGAGATGAGGCCCGGCGTTGCCCAGTTTGATGACGATGACGAGCTTTTTGTCGTGCTTTCAGGCAGCGCCACCCTCACCTTCACCCGCAGTGGCGATACTGTAGACATCGGCCCGGGGTCTGTGGTTCGCCTCTACACCGGGCAGCAGACCCTGTGGCGCGTGCATGAAACGCTCCGAAAGGTGTACGTATCAAAGTAGATCCGGCTGCCCGCAGTCGGCGAACACAAACGGGGTGACATGGCAAGGCCAAAACGGCAAGACAAGCGTCGAGCTTCGCTAGTCGCTGCGGCACAGCGCGCGATCGTCAAGCATGGCCCAGACGGCGCCATTCTGAACCGCATCGCCGAAGAGGCCAACGTCGCGCCGCAAACCGTCACGTACTACTACCCAGATGTCTCGGGACTCTTGCTTGATGCAGTGCGGCACGCGATGGATCGCTTTTACAATGCGAGGGTCGAGGCATTGGGCAACTTCTCTGGGCCGGCCGACGAACAACTCAAATTGATGATTTCGCTCGGACTGCCCGCGACCCCAGAGGACCCAGAGGTGCGGTTACTCTGCGAGATGGGCGGTGCAAGCGCGCGGTTTCCGATCATCGCAGCCCTGCTCTCAACGCTCTTCGATCGAGAGGTCAGCATGTACCGCTCGGTGCTCGAAGCGGGTGCTGCGAGCGGCGTGTTTCAGTTGCAACGCCCGAGCGAAGAGATTGCCCGCAACCTGGTCTCGCTTGAGGATGCATACGGCTACCGCCTGATAGGTCACCACCCGACCATTTCGTCGAGGCGCGCGCTCGACCTCATTCTCGGCTACGCCACCCTCAGCACTACCCTGCAGGCGGGCTGAGGCCAGGGCGGTCACAGCGTGCATCGCGCTTGCGCTAGGCTGGTGCGGTGATCTACTGCTCGCCTTCGTAGCTCAGGGGATAGAGCGCTGGTTTCCGGTACCAAAGGTCGGGGGTTCGAATCCCTCCGAGGGCACTGATCATCTAACAAGGGGTCTTCATCGCTTCGGTGGTGGAGGCCCCTTGCTGTTGAGGGCGAAATGTTGCCGGGTACCCTCGCACTGGCAAACATGAAACAATGCAGCATGGCCGCAAAGAACTTTGGGGTTACCGGCCAAAACGTGTGGATACGGTTGGGCGTGTCATGGCCTGCCAGCCCATCCTGACCGGGTCCAGAGGCCTTCTTCGGCGCTGATACCGGTGTCGTAGAGCACGGGGCCTGGGTCTGGGGCAGTGAAGCGTGGGCGCTGCTTCTTGGGTGGGGTCTGCACATCGCTGGTGATCATCTCGTTGGCGGTGTGGAGCAGCCCTGCCCGGTCGATGAGGACCCATTCCGCAGCACGCTTCTGATGCTCGATCGTCATACCACGGTGCAAGCGCAGTGCTTGTTTGATCATCGCATTGATGCCACCCTCGAGACGACTCGTGGTCTTGGGCCCGCCAGCGATCAAATAGGTGAAAAGATGCTCGCGACGTTGCAGCTCGGTAAGCAGGTTGTAAGTCTTCCGGAGACGGTCATGCGTGTACCACCACTTCTTCCCGGTCGGAGACTCCCATGAGCCATCTTTGAAGCGTCGTTTCGCGTAGGAGCGTTCGGTGGTGAGGTGCCCGTACACGGTGTGCCAATCGTTGAGCTGCTGCAACCAGACCACTGCTTCTTTGGTGGTTCCCACTTGGCGCAGGCGTCGCCCAATTTCAAGCAGCGCCTGCCCTGCCGGGGTGCGAGGCCGTAACGTGAGGTGGGTTCTGACGTTCATCCACACATGAAAAATACAGCGCTGCACGAGGGTGTCAGGCCACTGCGCCCGGAGTGCTGCACGTACCCCGGTGCCGCCATCACAAATCACCACCAGCGGGGCTGGGATCTGCTTCAGAAGCGCTTCCCACGCTGCCTGTGACTCGGCGGCACACCATTGCCAGGCGAGTGGGGTGTGATGTTCGTCGGTGGCGATCAGGAGGCACCAAGATCCGAGGTAGGTGCCATCGATCATCACGTATTTTGGTGGGACTGTGACGGTGGGAAGGCGTGGGCTGACACGCCAACACCAGGCGATCTGGCGGCGGAATGACCGCCCGGTTTCGGTGCCGCTGATCTCGGGTTGCGAGTCTTTCCCGAGGAGCCAGGTAAGGAAGCGTTTGAGTTGGTGGCGGTGGGCCACATCGGCGCGTTTTCGTGAGCTTGATGCGCCACAGTTGGGGCATCTCCAGCGTTGAGTTCCGGCGGCGGTTGCGCCATTCTTTACCAGCTTTGATTCGCATAGCACACAGGTGGTCGTATTTGTGGTGTTTGGCACAACTAAGGGTGCCGGAGTATGACGACCTCCGTTTTGCCGCGTGATTACGCGGCTAGATCAAGATTCTATCCACACGTTTTGGCCGGTAACCCCGATTACTGCACCATAATTGAGACCAGACGCCGTGGTCTCTGACCACCGAGCAACGCTGCTGCGGAAGGAGCACGCACATGACCGACGCGTACATTTACGATGCGGTGCGCACGCCGAGAGGCAAGAACCGAGGCGGTGCGCTGCACGGCACAAAGCCGATCGACCTTGCTGTAACGGTGATCGACGCCATTCTTGAGCGAAACCCGGGGCTTAACCCCGAGCTCATCGACGACGTCGTGCTTGGCGTGGTGTCACCGGTGGGGGAGCAAGGAGGCGACATCGCCCGCGCAGCCTCGTTGCTCTCAGGGCTGCCCGAGTCGGTTGCTGGTGTGCAGGTCAACCGCTTCTGCGCGTCAGGCCTCGAGGCGGTCAACCTCGCGGCACAGAAGGTCGCCTCAGGCTACGAGCAGTGGGTGCTCGCAGGCGGCGTCGAATCGATGAGCCGCGTGCCGATCGGCAGCGACGGTGGCGCCTACTTTCAAGACCCGACCACCGGTTACGATCAGTACTTTGTGCCGCAGGGCATCGGTGCCGACCTCATCGCCACGATTGAGGGTTTCAGCAGGCAAGATGTAGACGCATTCGCAGCGAGATCGCAAGAGCGTGCCGAGACCGCCTGGGCTGAGGGACGCTTCAAGAACTCGATCATTCCCGTGACAGACATCAACGGCGTCGTGCTGCTCGATAACGACGAGCATCGCAGGCCCGGGTCGACCGTCGAGTCGCTCGGTGCACTCCCGGCAAGCTTTGCGGCGATGGGAGAACAAGCAGGCTTCGACGCGGTCGCCTTGCAGAAGTACCACTCGATCGAGCGCATCAACCACGTGCACGGCCCCGGCAACTCGTCTGGCATCGTCGACGGCGCCGCCCTGCTGCTCATCGGCACCAAGGCAGCCGGGGAGGCGGCTGGGCTGAAGCCCCGAGCCCGCATCATCGCCACCGCCGCAATCGGCTCAGAACCAACCATCATGCTGACTGGGCCAACCCCAGCGACCATGAAAGCACTCGACCGCGCGGGCCTCGACGTCACCGACATCGACCTGTTCGAACTTAACGAGGCATTCGCGGCGGTCGTCATGAAGTGGCAAAAGGATCTCGGCATTCCTGATGACAAGGTCAACGTGAATGGCGGCGCGATCGCCCTCGGGCACCCGCTCGGAGCCACTGGGGCGATGATCCTCGGAACCCTGCTCGATGAGCTCGAGCGACGCGACCTGAGGCGCGGGCTTGCGACGCTTTGCGTGGGCGCTGGCATGGGGGTTGCCACCATCATCGAACGAGTTGAAGCGTAAGGGGCCGAGAGCATGACCGAACAAGCTGGCGCGATTCGTTACGAGCGCGACGCAGAGGGCATTGTGACCCTCACTATTGACGACCCGAACGGCCCCGTCAACCTGATGAACCAGGCGTTCAAGACCTCGCTTAAGCAGGTGGTCGACCGCCTGTACGAAGAGCGTGAGCAGGTGAGCGGGGTGATCCTCGCATCGGCGAAAAAGACGTTCTTTGCCGGCGGTGACCTCGAAAGCCTCGCGAGCGCGAGCCCCGAGCGCGCCGAAGAAGAGACCGCGTACGTGAACGACATGAAGTCAGACATGCGCAGGCTCGAGACGCTCGGCAAGCCAGTGGTTGCCGCGATCAACGGGGCGGCGCTCGGTGGCGGGCTCGAGGTGGCGCTCGTGGCGCATTACCGCGTCGCCGCCGAGCTGCCTGGCACGCGCATCGGGCTGCCCGAGGTGAGCCTGGGCCTGCTGCCGGGCGGCGGCGGCATCACGCGTATGGTGCGCATGCTGGGGCTGCAGAAAGCGCTGAGCGATGTGATCTTGCCCGCAACGAAGTTCACGGTGCAGGGGGCGCTCGAAGCAGGCCTGATCGATGCTGTCGTGCCGGGCATTGATGATCTGCTGCCAGCCGCCCGCGACTGGATTCGCGAGCACCCCGAGGCGGCGAAGCCGTGGGATCAGAAGGGCTTCAGACTGCCCGGTGGCGCGCCCACCTCGCCGTCAATTGCTTCGATGCTGCCAGCAATGCCTGCAATGCTTCGCAAGCAGATCAAGGGTGCACCGATGCCCGCCCCGCGCGCGGCGCTTGCCGCGGCCGTCGAGGGCGCCTACGTCGACTTCGACACGGCATCGCTCATTGAGACGCGCTACTTCGTGCACCTGACACACGGGCAGGTTGCGAAGAACATGATCAAAGCGATGTTCTTTGACCTCGCGGCGATCAATAAGGGCGCGAGCCGGCCGCAGGACTACCCGGCGTCTCGCCCCGCGAAGGTTGGCGTGGTTGGCGCGGGCATGATGGGGGCGGCGATCGCCTACGTCACCGCGAAGGCTGGCATTGACGTCGTGCTAAAAGATGTGTCGCTCGAAGCCGCCGAGAAAGGCAAAGACTACGGTCGCGCGCTCGAGACGAAGGCAGTGGCACGCGGCAAGACGACGCCTGAGAAGAGTGAGGCGCTGCTCGCCCGCATTCAGGCCACGGGCTCTGTTTCTGACTTTACCGGCGTCGACTTTGTGATCGAGGCCGTGTTCGAGTCGGTGCCGGTGAAGCAGGGGGTGTTTCACGAGATCGAAGACATCGTCGCGCCCGACGCGGTGCTCGGCTCGAACACCTCGACCCTGCCGATTACGGTGCTTGCGGGCGGGGTGAAGCGGCCCGCTGACTTCATCGGGGTGCATTTCTTCTCGCCGGTCGACAAGATGCCGCTCGTCGAGATTGTGCGTGGCGAGCAGACGAGTGATGCGGTGCTCGCGAAAGTCTTCGATTACGTGCTTGCGATTCGCAAGACGCCGATCGTAGTGAACGACTCGCGCGGCTTCTTTACCTCGCGCGTCATTAGCAAGTTCATGGCCGAGGCCGTCGCGGCGGTTGCCGAGGGGGTTGAGCCCGCGAGTGTCGAGCAGGCAGCGCTGCAGGCTGGCTACCCGTCGGGTGCGCTGCAGCTGACCGATGAGCTGACGCTTTCGCTGTCGCAGAAGATTCGACTCGAGACGCGGGCCGCTATTGAAGCCGAGGGTGGCGTATGGGTCTCGCACCCCTCGGAGCGAGTGATTGACGAGCTGGTCGCGCTTGGTCGCATCGGTCGCCGCGCGGGCCGGGGTTTTTACGAGTACGACGAATCGGGTGCGCGGGTCGGCATCTGGCCTGGCTTACGAGAGATGTATGGCGCGGGATCGCTCGAACTACCCCTCATTGACCTGCAAGAGCGCATGCTCTTTGCTGAGGCGCTTGATGCAGTCAGGTGCCTCGACGAGGGAGTGTTGACTTCGGTGGCCGACGCAAATATTGGGTCGATCTTCGGTATCGGGTTTCCGGCGTGGACGGGCGGCGTGTTGCAGTATGTGAATCAGTACGAGGGCGGGCTGCAGGGTTTTGTCGATCGCGCGCGGGAGCTTGCAGCCACGTATGGCGAGCGGTTTGAGCCACCGGTGTCGCTTGTGGAGCGGGCGGCGACGGGGCAGATGTTCGTTTAGATTGTGGCTGTGGCGGGCCCGCGACACGCTCGTTTTGCGTGAAGCAGCGAAGCTCGCTATAGTTGTACAGTCGAGGCCGACAGATGAAAATCAGAACGCCTCACGAGGTGCAGCGAAAGCCGCGTCTCGGGTCCTTAACTCAGTTGGTAGAGTGCCTGCTTTGCAAGCAGG
>JAPXTT010000052.1:0-7424 GCA_033812395.1 Leucobacter sp.
TGAGCACGGCATGTGGCGAACCCGGCTGCAGGGTCTCACCCTGACGGGCACGCAGCATGGTGCCTGCCATTTGCAGAATCATTCGGTCAACTGTGTGGCTGTCGTTTGGTGACACCTCTTGTTCGGCGTCGATAGATTGCGCAAGAAACGCCGCCATCGCCTTCTCTGGTACCGAGAGTTCTTCGTGAATCTGTACCGTGTCAGAAAGCATCGGCACGAACGGCAGCAACGCCTCACGGGGAATACGTGCGACAACAAACTGCCATTCGCTGTTGAAACGCACTCGATTCGGCAGCCCACTTGGAGCAACCATCAGTGGGCCTCGCGAAGCAACCCACTGCCCTGCCTCAAAATATGCAAATTCGCCCTGTTGCACAAAGATGATGTCGATCGTAGGCAGCCCTGGCCGAAGTGGCCGGCGCTCAAACTCGCTAGCGGTGCCACTGACACCGATTACGAGCACTGCTCCGTACGCCCGCACTCGTGCAGCCATGCCGAGATCACCATCAACACCCCGCACCCCGGTGCGCACGAGATCTTCCTGCTCATAGATTGTGATCGATCGATCTTCAAGGCCCTCAATACCAGCAGCCGTCTGTTCCCCCATAGGCGCAATAATATTCGCTTGTTGTCGCTTTCTCGCGCATTCTGTGTCGTACGGGGCGCATTTTTTGGTGATGAGTGTCCCCCGCAGTTCACCGAACGCTCGTGCCATTGCACTGCCCTAGAATCTGTATGTGAACGCCCATCAGCCCCACGAGCACGTAACCACCGTTCGCTGGACTCGCGCAATTCTTGTGATCTTCTTTCTGATGGGTTTCGGCTTTGGCACCTGGCTCAGCCGCCTGCCAACGCTGCGCGATTCTCTCGGTGCAAGCACGCTTGAAATGAGCATGTACGGGCTCTGTCTTGCGGCTGGCAGCCTCACCGGCATGGTGTTCTCGGCGCGAGCGGTCGAACGCTTCGGCCCCCGCAAGATGATGGCGTTCACCATTGTGACTCAGGTGGTTGCGTTACCCCTCACCGTTATCTTCATGCTTGCTGGGTCGATCCCACTCGGAGTGGTGGCTCTCTTTGTCTACGGTTTAAACTTCAGTGCAACTGATGTCGCGATGAACGTGAGCGGCGCAAACGCTGAGCGGGTCTACGGCTTACCTCGACTGCCGCTGATGCACGCGTTCTACAGCATCGGCGCGATGGTGTCGATGGGCGTAGGATCAGCGACAGAAGCCATGCGTGTTGCCTTGCAGCCGCACTTCATCATCGTCGGGCTGCTGATCGGAGTGCTGGGGTTCTTTGCGCTCAGATGGGTGCCCCGTAACGAAGATGCCCTGCGCCCTCAAGCCTCGACTAGTTCGCTTATGGCGACGGGGCCGGTGCCCGTGATCGAATCTGCAACGGGCGACAAACTTGCAACGTTAACCGGGTCTGTGCCGGTGATTGCAGCGAACAGTGGCGTCGAAGCAGATCTGTCTGGCTCTGCGGCGAAACGCAAATACACTCCGTGGCGAGACCTTCGCGTCATCTTCATCGGGCTCATCACGCTCTCTGCAGGGCTCATTGAAGGCGCACCCGCCGACTGGTTGCCGCTCGCACTCGTCGATGGCCGCGGTGTCACAAACCAGTTCGGTGCGCTCATACTCGCACTGTTCTACGGTGCCGTGGTTACCGCTCGGCTCGCGGGCTCGGCAGTACTCATGCGCTACACCCGTGTCGCTGTGGTGCGCACGAGTCTGCTGATCGCTGCCATCGGCATTCTCTTCGTCGTGCTGCTGCCCGGCCCCGTGCCTATGATCATAGGCACGGTTCTCTGGGGGCTCGGTTCTGGGGTGTGCTGGCCGATCACCATCTCGGCGGCGGCTGACCGACACGAGACTGCAGCCCGAGATGTCGCAGCGGTTTCTGCAATTGGCTACACCTCGATGCTGCTCGGCCCAATGGCTTTCGGCGTGCTCGGCGAGCAGATAGGTCTGCTGCCCTCGTTCTTGGTGCTGCCCATCTTCGTCATTATCGGCGTCGCACTTGCAGGTGCCGTTCGCGAACCAAAGCAGTAAGACCACTCCACACCGTATAACAGCAACCACCGGTAAGCTATCTGGGTGCGAATTGTGGTGGCTGACTGTGCAGTGGACTATGCGGGGCGACTCAGTGCCCATCTGCCACGTGCGACCAGGGTGCTCATGCTCAAGAGCGACGGCTCGATACTCGTGCACAGTGACGGCGGCTCTTACAAACCGCTGAACTGGATGAGCCCGCCCTGCGCGCTCGCGCCTATCGACCCCGACGATGTGCAGCTCGAGGCTGGCGTCAAAGAGGTGTGGCAGGTCACACACGCGAAAACCGCCGACCGTCTCGTGGTCTCAATCTTCGATATTCTGCACGACAGCTCACACGATCTCGGCGTTGACCCCGGTCTCATCAAAGACGGCGTCGAAGCGCACCTGCAAGAGTTGCTCGCCGAGCAGATCGAGCTGCTCGGCGACGGTCATAGCCTCGTTCGCCGTGAGTACATGACCGCAATCGGGCCGGTCGATATTCTTGCGCGCGACTCTGCAGGCGAAGCGGTTGCGGTCGAGATCAAGCGCAGAGGCGGCATCGATGGCGTTGAGCAGTTGACCAGGTACCTCGAGCTGATGAACCGCGACCCAAAGCTGGCCCCAGTGCAGGGCATCTTTGCGGCGCAAGAGATCAAGCCGCAGGCACGCACCCTCGCCGAAGATCGTGGTATTCGTTGCGTCGTGCTCGACTACGATGCAATGCGCGGCATGCAGAACCTCAACACGCTGTTCTGAACCGCTGTGCCTCACCTCTGCACGCCAAGAGCGAGCCTGTGTGCTGAGCATGAGCGAGATTTACACAGAGATCGCCTCAGTCCCGGCAAAAATGATCAGTTTAGGTGCGCGGCTACCTCGCCGCCGAGAGCCCTTTGAGAATGATCTCAATGCCACGATCGAAGCCCTCGCGCAGTTGACGGTCGAGCTCAGAGTGAGCATCGGCCCCCTCGCTCGCGTCGTCACCCATCTGGGGCAGCGCGCCGATCGCCTGGGCCTGCAGCTGTGTCTGCGTGGCTTGCGCTTGCCCGAAGGTATACAGCAGCAGGGTTCTGGCACCGTCTGCACCGACCATCGATGCGAGGAGCGCCTCGACTGATGAGGCGCCGAGCCGAAACGCCGAAGCTGTCGCCACCACATCGGCACCGTCTCGAATAGCGAGCGTCGCCGCGCGCAGCGAGCGGCAGACGCTCGCCGGATCCTCGCCAGCAACCCCGCGCACGATCTCGTCGGCCATGAGCGCGAGCAGCGTCTGCTTGTTCGGAACGTGGTGGTAGAGCGCACTCGGCTGCACCTCGAGGGCGGCCGCGACGCGGCGCATCGAGCAAAACTCGAGGCCGTGATCGTCGAGCACACGCAACGCTGCATCGACAACGTCGGCCCGAGTATTGCGCATTTTCCCACTCTAGCGCTAACCTGAACATCGTTCACCAGAACGGTGTTCAGGTTAGCGCTAGAGCAAGCTGAACACACATTTCTGTCACACATTCGCCAAGGAGCTCCCGTGACCATTCATCCCACCGAACCAGATGCGAGCACTGCCGCAAGGCCCGAAGTTTCAGCACCGACGCCCAAAGTCCGCAGTAGCGTCGCAACCGACATCGCACTGATCGCTGCTTTTGCTGCGCTCATCACAGCGTGTGCCCTGCTGCCGGCAATCAATGTCGGAGCCGGGCTCGTTCCCATCACTCTGCAGACCTTCGCTGTGTTGCTCTCTGGGGCGGTTCTGGGGGCAAAGCGTGGCTTTCTGGCCGTGGTGCTCTATCTAGCGCTCGGTGCCATCGGGCTACCGGTATTCTCAGGCGGTGCGGCTGGCCTCGCTCCATTCATGGGCCCCACCGCGGGTTACCTGTTCGCGTTTCCACTCGCTGCCGCGCTCTGTGGGTTCATCGTCGAGCGGCTGCCCCGCAATCGCGTCTCGTCGAGTGTGTTTCTCATTTTTCTCTCGGGCTTTGGCTCAAGCCTTGTATTTATTCACACACTCGGCCCCATCGGCATTTCGGTATTCGCAGGCATCACCCTGAAAGAGGCTTTTCTGACCGACCTCGTCTTCTACCCGGGCGACATCATCAAGAACCTGCTCATGGCAATCGTCGCGACCGCTGTGCACCGCGCATTCCCAAACATTCTGCCCGCGCGTCACCGTCGCTAAAATGAGCCAGTGATCACACTCGAACGGGCAAGCGTCGTAGCGCCGGCGCTCGAAGCACAGGTCACACTGCTCGAACCCACTACGCTGCAACTTGCCGAACAGCGCATCTCGATCATCGGCAGCAACGGGTCAGGCAAGTCGACACTCGCTCGCCTGCTCAACGGTTTGATCGTACCCAGCTCGGGTTCGGTACATGTCAGAGTGCCGAGCAGCGAGCATCGCGACCAAGCGTTAGGGGCTCATCTCAACCCCGAAAGCAACAGCCCGAACACGTCTGCACGCACTCTTGACACCGCGAAAGACGGCGCCAAGGTACGCAGACATGTGGGCTTTGTGTTCACCGACCCGTCGGCGCAACTGGTGATGCCGACGGCGATCGAAGACATCTCACTCTCGCTTCGACGCAGTCATCCCAATAAACAAGCACGACTAGAGGCGGCACGCGCAGCCCTCTGCGAGTTCGGTCTCGGCGAGTTTGCCGACCGCAGCGTGCACACACTTTCTGGCGGCCAGAAGCAGTTGCTCGCCATCGCTGCAGTGCTCGCCGCACGCCCAACAATCCTTGTTGCTGACGAACCCACGACCCTGCTCGACCTGCGCAACAGCCTGCGCGTGCGAGAGCTTCTGATGTCGCTGCCGCAGCAAGTAATCGTGGCGACGCACGACCTCGAACTAGCGGCGCAAGCTCAGCGCACCCTCGTCTTAGCACACGCTCGCATCGTCTTCGATGGTACGCCTGACGCAGCGATCGACTACTACCGAAGCAGCGTAGCGGCCGGCTCATGACATTTTCACCTCTCGGAAGCTACATCGCAGCAAACGGTCCGCTGCACCGACTTCGGCCGGGCGCAAAGCTCGTTGGGTTGTTTGCCTTTGCCGCAGCAGCGATGGCACTGCGATCAGCATCGAGCGCAGTCATCGCACTCGCGATTGCCCTCGGTCTCGCCCTACTCGCGGGCATGCGTTGGCGCGGGCTGGCCCGGGTCACTCTGCGCTTTGCAGTCGTGGGGGCGATTCTATTCACCTTTCAGGCATGGCAAAACGGGTGGGAGCGCGGTATCGCGGTCGTCGGCACTCTGTTCGCGCTGATTCTCGCAGCGAGCGCATTGACCGCGAGCACCGCGGTCAATGATCTGACCGACACGATCACATGGGCGTTGCGTCCGTTCAGGAGGCTCGGCGTGCACCCTGAGCAAGTCGCACTCGCGTTCTCACTAGCGCTCACCGCGATTCCGACCGTGCTCGCCCTCGCTCAAGAAACCCACGCCGCGGCAAAGGCGCGCGGGCTCGAGCGCAGCCCACGCGCCTATCTCGTTCCATTCGTGCTGCGTGTGGTGGCACACGCGCAGCTCACCGGAGAAGCTCTGCAGGCGCGCGGTATCGGTGACGACTGAGGCAGCGACGGCAGAGGCGACACACCGTAGGCAGTGCATCTCTGACCGCCCCTGTTCGAAATATCGGATGACGCACATAAAAGCGGACGGATTCGGCGATTTCATCCGCTTTTATGTGCGTCATCCGGTTTCATAAACAGCCGCGCCTGGGGGCCTTCTTGGTTATTTGAATTTCCAATAACCAAGGAAGGCAAAAGAGAGGCTGAAGGCCCAGGTACGCGACTGACGCCCTCGATAGTCTTGACACATGGCCGAAGCGCATACTCCCGAAGGCATCACCGCAGACTACGTCAACGAAGGTGTGCGCGACTCGCTCTCCGCGCTGCAGCAGGCTCCCGACTATGACCGACTCGCCGCATTTCTCGTCGCGCTGCGCGGGGGCTTTCTCGTCGCCGACGTGACCGGCACCCACAAAAAGAAGTCGACGCGTGTTCGCACCGTGCGCTCAACCAAGGGGCAGCTGCTGCTCCCCCTGTTCACCTCTATGGAAGAGCTGCGCCTCGCCTACCCGAAGGGTCGCGGCGAACAGGCAAAGGGAGCAATCATGCCCTCGCTCGAGGCGCTCCGCCTCATCCAGACGAGCCCGTTCGTCGCTGTCCAGTTCAATGCGGGATCAGCGGCGCTCCCCGTACTGCGAAAGTATGTCTCGCTGGTGCTGAGCGACGAGCCCATCGAGGCAGCCGCGCTCGAGCAGCTGAGCTGATCCTCGCCATAAATACCAAGCATCGATCAATTCAGGCGCCGAAGCAACTACCCCCTTCAAATGCAGCTGCCGCATACACGCGAACGGCACCCCCGGCCGAAACCGAGAGTGCCGTATAGCGAACGCGTCGAGCCGCAGCCCGACCGCTACTTCGCGCTCTTCAGCGTGAACGCCCGAACAATCTGCACGACACCCATGATTGCCATCGAAACACCCACGAGAATCCACAGCGTCACGGCCGCAGCGATCGGGGTCACGATGAGCACGATGCCGGCGATGGTGCTGACGATGCCGTAAATGATGCTCCAGGTCTTGCTCTTCGCCTCGCGAGCGGCGGCGAACGACATGATTCCCTCGAAGATCCAGAGAATTCCGATGAAGATCGACAGCACGGTGGTCAGCACCTCTGCGGTCGTACCCAGATTGCCGAAAACGATAATGCCCGCGATCAGGTAGAGCAGACCAAGCACTGCATTGCCGACACGACGCCAGCCGCCCATCGTCTTCGAGAAGATCATCGAGCCGAGAAAGACGAGGCCAGCGATGACCATGTAGATCGCGAAAATAATCGCAACGAACTTCATCATCACCGCGCCTGATTGCACTGGATTGATGAGAATCAGCACCCCGATGACGAGCGCGACCAGACCGCCAACTCCCATAATGGTGCGAATAACGTCGGTTGCCTTGCGCCCGTCAATGACAATGGTTTCATGATCAACCATGGTTGCTCCTCTACAGTGGACGCATGGGCGCGCTTGTCGCACCTCATCGCGTCATTCTGAGCTTAAACTTGCACATTGCCCGGCAATCTGCCAGACCACACGCCCGCACGTGATGCTTTTGTTACGAAGTGCACTGGGCTTTCGCGTGGTGCTCTCAAAATGCTCGACTCATGGCGGCGCTCAGCCGTGACTGCGCAACCGTTCTGTTCCGGCGGTCGCAGACGTTTTACCGTGCTCGATCGGATGCCCCTCGGAATCGACTGCCACAAACACGATCTTCTCGAGCCGCAGAATGTCATGGCCGGTCACAGAGTTGAATACGCGGCAGCTCAGACTGAGCGAGGTGCGACCGAAGCCCAGCACGCGGTACTCAAGCTCGAGCAGGTCGCCTCGCTCTGC
>JAPXTT010000053.1:0-7393 GCA_033812395.1 Leucobacter sp.
ACGCGTCAATTGACCACGAGGTTGATACCAGCTCAGGGTCACGTGTACGACGGGTCGGCACGATACCAATCTCGTCGAATGTGTAGACGCGACGGGCGCGTTTGCCCCTGCCAATCTCGATCTCGTTACTCACGCAGACCAGCCTATCCGCTCTCGCTGAGAGACTTTTCAAGACCGCTCACAGAGAAGCACGAAATCGTTCAAGCAACACAACGGCGGCGAGCGCGAGCAACCCCGAAAGCACTTTGTCAATGACAGAGATAACCAGGTTCACTGAGAACACTGCACGCCACAGCCCTTCGCCGTCCTGCAACAGCAGTGAGACGAAGCCAACAGCCGCGTGTCCATCGGCCACGCCACCGAACAACAACACATTGATCGGCACTGCAACGAGGCTGCAGACCAGGGCTACCGCCATACTCAAAAGCACGAAGCGCCACCAGGGCGATCGCATTCGCCAGGATCGCACCCCATACCCCCAGACCAATGCCCCCGCGATGTTCACCAGCGAGAAAGCAAGTGATACGGGGTTCGCCGCAAGCGCCCCCAGCGCGCTGGAGGTAAGCCCGACAAGAGCGCCGTACCACGGCCCGAGCGCAATCGCCACGACCGCGGTACCGATCATGTCAAGAAACAGTGGCAGTTCAAACTTCGCGTTCAACGTGCCGCCGTAATGGTTGAGGCCGACGGAAGCCACCAGTATGAGCACCGTCGTCAACGGCGAGAAACGCCCCGCAGCCGCCGCAGCGGAAGTCGGCAGCATGGTCAGCTGACGCGAAATCACGCCCTCGGCGAGCGGTGGCGGCATAGCCGACACCGACGCCATGGCTGGGGCTGCTGTCGGCCCGGCGCATCGCTGCACCTCGACGCATCGTGCACGCCACTCCTGCGACACCGTGGGCGAATGCGCGGTGTCAACTGATAACACCGCAACGATTTCAGCAAGAAAATCTGGGTTCATTCTTCGCCTGCCGGGAGCGAACATACTGTGCACCGAAGACCTCGCCACCCGCGCCGCCGCCGGTGTCGCGCCCGCTGCTTCACGCAAACCAGCGACGCGCACCGCAATCTCACCGTATGAGATATTGCCTGCGTCAGCGCGAAGCTGCTGCAGGTCGCGCACGATCGCGTCGAGCGTGTCGGCCTGGTTCGTGGCTCGGGCATCATCAGCTTTCACGGCGCACTCCCCCTCACCCCGAACGCATTTCTGAACAGCAGTCTATTACCACTCCGTGTCGGCGCATCCGCAGACCCGACCTCAGCTGCCATGCCTCGCACACAGATGTAGCGGTGGCACACCACCGCTACATCTGTGTTGCTGACGCGAGTTAGACGAACAGTTTGCGACGCGCGAGCGTGAGCGCTGCGCCCGCGAGGATCAGCCCGCCAGCAATAGATCCGAGCATGAGGGGCGACCCACCACCCGTCTCAGCAAGGGTCTTCGCAGCCCCGGTGTTCTCGCTTGACGCGGCCTTAACCTCGAGCTCTGTCCAGCCAACTGGCCAGCCAGTAATGTGAGAAATCACAAGGCGATGGGACCCCGAAGTGTTCTTCGGCAGCATGAGCGAAATAAAGCCATCGGCGTCGACCGTGGCGCTTCCGAGGTAACTTGGGGTTGAGAACATCCAGCCGTACACGAGCTCACCGGCGTAGTCCTTACCGACAAACACACGAAGCGGCGCGCCCGCGGTGGGGGTGCCCTCTGCCCGCACCTGACCGCGATTCTGTTCAGTAAGCTGCTCTTCCGTAGGCGTTTCCGGGGTGAGGTACCCACGCACATCAAAGTTGCCGAGTCTCAACCCTGAGAAAGTCGGAACGGTAAGCACGCTGGCTTTCAAGCTATCGAGCGTGCCTGAATCGCTGCCGTCGTAATAGGCGGTAACACCCTCCGTCTCGACACGCAGTGTGACCTTGGTTCCCGCCATGAATGTGCCGCTGAATGAGGTCATGCTGCCAGATTCGTCCCCGCCTCCGCCTACCGAAACAAGGTCGTCTTCCTCGCCATTCACAACGTTGGTAATGACCACCTTGACGTCCCCATACGGCGCCCCTGACTGGTTCGCCGTCACAAGGATGTCGAGGCCCCCAGCCGCCGGATCGAAATATCGAGTCTGATCGACCGCGTCGGCGGTGGTCACATCTATCTCTGCTCCGGTGAAATCGCCGGTACTGAAATCGTTCCAGCTCTGCGCAGCTCTCGTCCCTGGGCTGAACCACCAGCTGCTCGCAGAGTCATCGAGCCGAATACCAACCTTGTAGCGGCCGGGGGTGAGATCGACAACAGAGTAGCTTCCGGTTGCAGGGTCATAACTGATCTGCGCGGTGTCGACCGGGGTGCCGTGGTCAGCGTCAGAGGTCACGAGTGTTGCCCCCACCGATACCTGCTGCTTGGTTTCAAGCGAGGTGCCTGCGGGAAACAAGATTGTGCCGCTGATCGTACGCGTCTCTGCAACCTCCGAAGAGGGGTTCGCGGTCTCTCGGGCCTGTTCAGCAGGAGCAGTGACGGGAAGTTCATTCACCCCCGGAACAGCTTGGTCCTCAACGCTCTGATCCTCGGTGCTCTGATCTTGTGAAACTTCAGCAATCAGACCCTGCTCAACCATGCCATCCTCGGCATAGGCCGCACTCGGCAACCCGGCTCCACAGAGCCCCGAGATCAGCGCCACTGCAAGACCCGCCCTGCGCAGGCCTTTCACCTTCACGAATCTGCTCGTTTCGACCATGTTCCGTTCCCTTTCACTGGCGCGCACAAACACGCCATTCGCCAAAATGTCCGACAGCTGCAGGATAAAGACGGGGCCGCCCCACACCTAATATTCTCAGCCCGACAACATTTCACGTTGCCGCACGCACAACCCAGGCCAACTCTGGACAACTCTGGACAACTCTGGACAACTCTGATCCGGCCACACAGACCACTCGCCTCACGTCAGGATCCTCGGCCCCGACGAACTGCGCCCGCTGGAGGCGACACACCTAACCACCGCACTGCAACTCGGCAACCAACTCGACGTTTTCTTCTGCTTTAATCAGCGCTTTGACGACGCGGCGCAAGAAGTTGACTTGCAGACCGCCTCACTGGGGTAACCCGCACCAGCAGCATCATGCGCCGCCCGAATCAGCTGCGCTTATGAACCAGCTGAGTAAGACCAGCTGCTACCAGCAGCAAACCGGTAACACCAGGCCGACCCCCGCGCCTATGCCGAGAGCAACAAAGTAGAGCGGCATCTGGTGCCGATCCATTCATTTCACCGTCAGCGAAGCCTGCTCGCGCTGACTGGAACAAACACCTCTTAGCGTTTGTAGTTCGGCGCCTCGACCACCATCTGCACATCGTGCGGGTGCGATTCTTTCAGCCCGGCAGCGGTAATACGTACGAACTGGCCTCGAGCCTTCAGCTCTTCGATCGTTTGAGCGCCGACGTACATCATCGACTGGCGCAGACCACCGGTGAGTTGATGCGCGACCGAACGCAACGGCCCACGGTAAGCAATCTGACCTTCGATGCCCTCGGGAATCAGCTTCTCGTCGCTCGAAGCGTCTGCCTGAAAGTAGCGGTCTTTTGAGTACGAAGTGCGCTCACCGCGGGTCTGCAGCGCACCGAGTGAACCCATGCCGCGGTAGTTCTTGAACTGCTTGCCGCCCATAAAGACAAGATCGCCCGGGCTCTCGTCGGTGCCCGCGAAGAGCGAACCGATCATGACCGACGAAGCACCGGCGACGAGCGCCTTTGCGATGTCGCCAGAGTACTGCAAACCACCGTCGGCGATCACTGGCACGCCGGCAGGGGTGGCGGCACGAGCCGCCTCGTACACCGCAGTCACCTGAGGCACGCCGACACCGGCGATCACGCGGGTCGTGCAGATCGACCCGGGACCAACGCCAACTTTAACCGCGTCGACGCCGGCGTCAACCAGCGCTTTTGCGCCAGCATGGGTCGCAACGTTGCCACCGATCACGTCGATACCCGCGAACGCAGGGTCGCTCTTCAGCTGCTTGATGATGTCGAGCACACCCTTGCTGTCGCCGTTCGCGGTGTCAACGACGAGCACGTCGACGCCCGCGTCGACGAGCGCGGCAGCGCGATCCAACGCATCGCCGAAGAATCCCATTGCGGCACCGACGAGCAGGCGGCCAGCGCCATCCTTTGCCGCGTTCGGGTACTCTTCTTCTTTGTCGAAGTCTTTCACCGTGATGAGGCCGGTGAGCTTGCCCTGCGCGTCCACGAGGGGCAGCTTTTCGATGCGGTGCTCCTTGAAGAGCTCTGCTGCGGCCTCACGAGAGATGCCAGGATGACCCGTAATAAGAGGCATCGGCTTCATAGCGTCTGCCACGCGAGTAGTCTTGCGATCCTCGATCGAAATAAAACGCATGTCTCGGTTCGTGATGATGCCGACCAGCACGCCAGCCTCATCGACCACGGGCAAACCACTCACTCGGTACTCGCCGCAAATCGCGTCGACCTCTTCTACCGTTGCGTGCACCGTTGTGGTGACCGGGTTTGTGATCATGCCGGCCTCACTGCGCTTGACTCGGTCGGCCATCTCAGCCTGATCACTGATTGAAAGGTTTCGGTGCAAGATACCGATGCCTCCGTTACGAGCCATCGCGATCGCCATGCGAGTCTCGGTCACCGTGTCCATAGCGGCCGAGATGAGCGGCATTCCGAGGCGAATACGGCGGGTCAGCTGCGTCGAGGTGTCGGCTTCACTCGGAATCACGTCGGTGTGCGCGGGCAGCAGCAGCACGTCATCGTAAGTCAAACCGGTGAAAGCGAACGGATCGCGCTGTTCCATCTTGGGAGCCTCTTTTGCAGGTCGAAGTCAGTAGGTCTCGCGAACGTTGCCGCGCACGACCGGCGGCGGGTGGGTGCCGGGTCGAGGTGTAGTCAAGTCTAACCGCGTGCGGGCCGCGTTTTTCTCATCAGGTGGCGGCCAGGTGACGGTCTAGCCCCCGTGCTGCACCACGATCTGGTCGGTGCCAGGGTGCGGGTCTTGGCCGGGGCCGACTTTGCGGCGCATTCTCACCAGCATGTCTCCGACCAGCACCACGAGCGCAACCCACACAGACACAAATCCGATCCATCGCGCTACCGGCATCGGCTCGTGAAAAATAAAGTATCCGGTCAAGAAACCGAGCACCGGGGTAATGAATTGCAGAAACCCCATGTAGGTGAGGGGCAATCGCCTATTTCCGGCGGCAAAGAGCAGCAGCGGGATCGCGGTTACGACGCCACTCAGCAAGAGCGGAATGGTCACTTCTGTGCCGTGTTCAAACGCACCCAGGCGACCTGAGAGTCCGAAGATTAGCCCCAGCTGTGCCGTCGCGATTACCGTACCGACCACTGTCTCAACGGTGAGCCCGGTGAGCGCAGTAACGTCTTCGCTGACCTGTTTGCGCACTGCGCCATACAATCCAAAAGAGAGCGCAAGGCCCAGCGCGATGAACGGAAACTGACCGTATGCGATCGCGCTAATCAGCACACCTACCGCTGCGATCGCAACCGCAGCCCACTGCGCACGGCTTAACCGCTCCTTGCGCACGAGCACCCCGATCAAAATGGTGACGAGCGGATTGATGAAGTAGCCGAGTGCTGTTTCAATAATGTGCCCGGTCACAATGCCGAACACAAATATCTGCCAGTTGGCATAGAGCAGCACCGAGCTGAGCGCGAACCATCCCAGCATTCGCGGAGATCTCAGAATCTGCAAAACGGGCGCCCACTCGCGAATCACCGTCACCGCGATGAGGCAGAAGCCGAGCGCAGTTATCACGCGCCACGGTACGACTTCGAACGGGTCGACATCTGCGAGCAGCATGAAGAAAAGCGGAAAGGCGCCCCAGCAGAGATATGCGGCAATGCCATAAAAAAAGCCGAGACGATGAGTGCTCACCAATTCAGCTTAGTACCATTGCACACACATCGTTCGTGCGACGCTGCCCCTGAGAGCCGCGGCAGAAATACGAAAAGGGCCGGCGCACAGCGCCGACCCTGATCTTAGAAATGGTTGCGATTAACGCACGACTACCGCGAGCACGTCACGAGCCGAAAGCACGAGCAGCTCTTCGCCGCCGTACTTGACCTCGGTTCCGCCGTACTTCGAGTAAATCACGAGATCGCCAACTGCGATATCGAGGGGTACACGGTTGCCGTTGTCGTCGATACGACCCGGCCCCACTGCGACGACCTCGCCCTCCTGCGGCTTCTCTTTCGCACTGTCAGGAATGACGAGCCCCGAAGCAGTGGTCTGCTCAGCCTCGACCTGCTTAATGACGATGCGATCTTCAAGCGGCTTGATGCTCACCGACACGATTGACCTCTTTCTGAAGGTGGCTACGAGTTATTGATGCCCCACGGGCACCCTAGTATGTGAGTCTAGGGCGAGTCTTGGCACTCTCGCAAGGCGAGTGCCAACGTTTTCGTGCGAGGATCGCGGCGAGCGAACACGGCAGCCCCGCCACACAGTGCGGCACCGGCTCTGGCTCGCTGTGAAATACTTGAATTACCAGCGAATCTGGGCACACCCGTCATCGATCAGGAGCAACTATGTCGAATCAGCAAGACCCGAGCTTCGAACTGCAGGGCGGTACCGCCGAGGCAGCACCATTCGCCCCCGAGGCTCCGGCGGTTCCCGCCTACGTTGCCCCTGAATCGCCAGCATCGACGCCCTACACTGCGCCCGCATACCAGGCAGCGGCTGCACCAGGGTATGCCGTCGCACCAGCCACCGCCACGACCAACACCTTGGCTATCATCTCGATGATCTCGTCGATCGTCGGCTGGTTTGCGTTCGGTTCGCTCTGCATCGTCGGCATCATTCTCGGGCACATCAGCCTGAAGCAGATCAAGCAGACTGGCGAGGGCGGCCGCGGCATGGCGCTCACCGGCCTGATCATGGGTTACATCGGCATCGCCGGCTGGATCATCGGTCTCATCATCTTCTTCATCTTTCTCGGCATCGCTGGCGTTTCGCTCGCCGCGGCCGGTGTCAACGCCTAACACCGCACGGAGACCCCCATGTCATACCCAACAGCAGAGCACCCACAGCAGCCCCAACAGCAGGTACCCCTTGTGGCGCCGACTGTTGCCCCACCGGTACCCACTACCCTCGCCTACACCAACACCTACGCACTGGTCTCAATCATCACTGCGTTTCTCGCGCCAGTCGCGGGCATCGTGTTCGGGCACCTCGCGCTCAGCCAAATCAAGCGCAACGGTGATGCAGGCCGCGGTCTTGCACTGACCGGGCTCATTCTTGGCTACGCCTACCTCGCGACACTCTTGCTCTTCATTGTGGTGTACATCGGCTTTATCGGCCTCATGTTCGCTTCAATGGGTGCGGTCATGAGTCAGGCCGAAGGCATCTACTGAGCGGCGTGACTGCCCCCACAG
>JAPXTT010000054.1:0-7377 GCA_033812395.1 Leucobacter sp.
TGGTCTCGGCTACGCGAATCTAGCGTACCTTGGTCACTTCGAAGCTGTGTTTCGGAGTGACGTATGCATCTTGAGACTCGATCAGCTGCAGCTCACGCTGGCCTGATCTCAGGGTGTTCTCTAGCAACTCGAAGACGCTCGCGGCCGTATTGCCGAGCGCGGTTGCAGCGTCGCCTGATCCTCGATACTGGGCTGAAAAGAGTGCTGCGGTGACATCTCCCGAGCCGTTTGCCTTGAACGGAAGCTGCGGGGTCTGCACAATCCAGGCTCCGTCGTTCGAGACTGCGAGCATCTCGATGGTGCCCTCTGGTCGATCTGGGCGTAGCACGCTCGTAACAAGCACGGTCTGGGGGCCACGTGCGCGCACCAGATCGACAGAGGTGAGAGTATCTTCGAGCGAGTGCGGGTCGGTGCCGGTCAGAAAACCCAGCTCAAACTGGTTGGGAGTAATGAGATCTGCCTTCGGCACCACGCGGTCGCGAATCAGCGACTGCACCTCTGGCGCAACGAAGCATCCTGATGATGCGCTGCCGAGCACTGGGTCGCACGCATATACCGCCTCGGGGTTGCGCTCTTTCACCAGGGCAACCGCATCGAGAATAGCGTCTCCGATGTCGTTGCCGCCCTGGTAGCCGCTCAGCACAAGCTGTACGTCGTTCAAACCGCCGCGGGCGTCGATGCCGCGTACTACGTCGCGCACATTGTCGCCGGTAAGCAGCGGGCCACCCCACTCACCATAACCAGTGTGGTTTGAAAACATTACGGTATAAATTGGCATGACTTCGTGACCGATGCGCTGTAGCGGAAAGACCGCGGCCGAGTTGCCCACGTGACCGTATGAGACCGAGCTTTGAATCGAGAGAATTCGCATCTTTCGATCATCTCACTCGCGGCGCGAAATGAACCAAAGTCACACGGTATAGGGCACAAAACGGTCTACCGGATAGGGTGTGATTGTCGCTACGAACCTCGAGTAGCTCTGCCTGCACACTGAAAGGTGCACTATGAATGACTCTCTGTTGAACGATGCCGTGCTCTGTGAGGTTGCAGATGGTATTGCCAGAATCACCTTGAATCGCCCTGCGAGTCTGAACGCTTTCAACGAAGAAAGCGCTGAGGCTTGGGCTCGGGTCACTACCGAAACAGCCTCGCGCGACGATGTGCGGGTGATCCTGCTTTCGGGCAAGGGGCGCTCGTTCTGTGCGGGCGGTGACGTGCGGTCGATGGCCTTGGGCGGTTTTAGTGAGGAGCACATATTCGCATTGGCGCAGCAGATTAATCAGGGGCAGCTGGCTTTGCTTGAGTCACCTATTCCAGTTGTCGCAGCAGCGCATGGCACGACTGCGGGCGGCGGGCTCGGCATTCTGCTAAACAGCGACTATGCGATCGTGGGTGAGAGCTCGAAGATCGGCAGCATCTACGCGAAGCTCGGTCTCACCCCCGATCTCACTGTGCCCGCACTGCTGGCCCGAGCGATTGGGGAGCGGCGCGCGATGCAGCTCGTGCTGCAAGATCGAATGCTGACCGCCACCGAGGCGCTCGAGTGGGGGCTCGTTGCCGAGGTTGTGCCAGACGATCAGGTGCTCGAGCGTGCAGAGCAACTTGCCAGGTTCATTGCTGACAACGCCCCCGAAGCCCGTGGTCAAGCAAAGCGACTCGTTCGTTCAACGTACGGGCGTAGCTTCGCAGAGACGCTCGAAGACGAGGGTCGCACGATTGGTCGCGCACTTGCGGGCAGTGAAGCACCTACACTTATTTCAGGTTTTATTGGTGGTTAGCTTGTGAAATCGTGGGTTTGAGCGAAGCGAGAAACAGCTCAAAATCAGCCCGGGAACGCTCGGAGTATGCGTAGCCCCAGTCGAGAAGCGCTCGACCGACGGCCTTGCCGTTGCCAATGTACCCACTGACGAGGGCAGCAGCGGGCGACTGGCTGTGCGCTCTTGCCAGGGTGACACCACATGCCTCGGAGTAGACGCGAAACGGGCCATCATCGAGTGTGTCGGCCTCGATGCCACCTTTCATATCGTGAAATTGGCGCACATACAGATCGGTTTCACCGTGACGCAAATACCCAAGAAATGGGTCTGAGACTGCCTGCAGCACTCGCTGCAATGCGACCACACGCACACCCTGCCCGTGTTCAGCTACCTCCTGAAGCAGTATCTGTGGTTGTTCGATGCCACCGTATTGCTCGAGCACACTTCGGCCCGCTTCTTTCGACTGCAAAAGCAGTGCATTGCCGTCGCCATCTTGCAGCAAGCTGAGCGCACAGCGGGTGCCGACGCTGCCGACTCCGACCACACGCCGAGCCGCATCTACGATGTCGTAGTGTTGCAGCAGTTGCAAAATATCTGTGTTTGCGTTCTGAAAATATAACCTCATGAGGCGCCGAATGTCGCGCACCGTTTCGGGGGGCAACTCGCTGAGTCTTGGCGGCTCCATGACGAACTGCATGATGCCTTGAGCATTCGTCGTGGTGAGCTTCTTCACCGAACGTTCGCCAGTTCGTTTGCGCGCGTGCTTTATCGCCTTGCGCAACACGCGCTTGGAGTCTGCTGGCATGGTCTCTATGCCGGCATCTGCGTCGAGGTGGGTGTAGAAGCGTGCGGTAGGGGAGAGCGAGAGAGCTGCACGAAGTGCGATCGCATAACTTCGCACGGTCGCATATGCTGAGGCCTCGATGATACGTTCATCACGACCAGTCGATTGGCCTGCGATAATCACGCTCGTGACGAGCCTCTTGAGATCCCACTCCCAGGGTGCCCAGGCTGCCTCATCGAAGTCATTGAGGTCAAAGACGAGGCTGCGCTGCGGCGAAGCGTAGAAGCCAAAGTTTGACACGTGTGCATCACCGCACGACGGCACAAGAATGTTGGTGTGCGCATCTGCGGCCATATCGGCGGCCATGAGGGCCGCAGTGCCGCGGTAAAAAGTGAACGGGCTCTGCGACATTCGTTCGTTTCGAAGCGATATCAGGTCTTGCAGCCGGGTTGCATTTTGTTCGGCGAGGATCTCAAGCGGCTGCCTGTCGTAGTGGCTCATGATGCCGAGCTGTCTGCGTGGCAGGCGTGCACGCATGGCGCGACCAGCTGCAAAGCTGTGCGAGGTAGATGGGGGTAACTTGGCGAACCCGACCCCAGCGGCCCCTGCTTCAGCGAACCCTGTTGCTACGGAAGCGGCCGTGCTATTTGCATCTGTCATGTGCTCATTCTGGCACTGTGGAGGCGCAGCGACGGGCACAGATTCAACACGATTTGGAATTGGCTGTGCCAGTATGGGTGAATGTCGAAATTTGGTGCAGGGCGTTACGCACCGAGCCCCTCAGGTCGTTTGCACCTCGGCAATTTGCGCACAGCCATGGTTGCCTGGCTCTTTGCCCACAGCACCGGCCGTGAGTTCTTGATGCGCATCGAAGACGTCGACCGGGGCAGAGACGCTGGCGTCGCCGATGAGCAGCTCGCCGAGCTTGCAGCGATCGGTCTCGACTGGGATGGTGAACCGGTCGTGCAGACCGAGCGTCGCGAGGCACACGAGGCGGCGATCGCAGTGCTTCTGAAGCGAGGCCTCGTGTACGAGTGCACGTGCACGCGCCGTGAGATACTCGACGCTCCGAACGCCCCCCATGCTGCTCCTGGCGCGTACCCGGGCACATGCAGGGATCGTGACGAGACCGAGCGGGCCGCGGCCCGAGCCGCGATCGCACCCCGCCAGCCCGCGCTGAGGCTGCGCAGCGATGTGGCTGAGCTGAGCTTTAACGACATCTTGCTTGGTGAGGTCACCGCGACCATTGACGACTTTGTGTTGCAGCGCGGTGACGGCGCGATTGCGTACAACCTGGCCGTGGTGGTAGACGACGCCGCTATGGGTGTGGATCAGGTGGTGAGAGGCGATGATCTTGCGTCGTCAACCCCGAGACAGATTCTGTTGCAACGGCTGCTTGGCTTGCCGACCCCGCAGTACGCACACGTGCCGCTCGTGCTCGGCCCCGGCGGTGCGAGGCTCGCGAAGCGCGACGGAGCGGTGACTCTCGAAGATCTGGCAGAGCAGGGGGTCTCAGCTAGTGAGGTTCGCAACTTACTCGCGGTGTCACTCGCAATGAGTCAACCGGGGGAGTCGCTATCAATGACTCAACTTCTCGATCGGTTCGACCCGCAGCTGCTACCGCGAGAGCCTTGGGTGTGGAGTCAAAGGGGCGCTCGAGAGCACGGCCAGATGTGAGGCTTGGGCGTGTAATCGCTGAGCCTGGCGGGGAGTGACCCCCAGGCGCTACTTCTTGAACGCGCGAATCAAACGAGTGAGAGCGTGGCCAGCAACGCACACGAAGGGTATGGCAACCGCAATGAGGGCGATGGTGTTCGGCTCGAAACGGGTGTACCCGTCGCGGGTGACATAAGCGCCCGTGGGGCAAGCAAAGCCACCGCCGCCGGCCCCTGACCCTTCACCCTGCTCTGCCGTGCCCCCTTCGCCTGCACCGAAACCGTAGCCGGCGATAGCCACGGGCACGATAGTGGTGCCGTCGAGCTCAACGGGGTCGCCGTAGGCGGCGTGCACGCCGACCGAGGTGACAGTGTCTGCGATCTGCTTTGTGATGGTAGCCATGAGCTTCAGTCTACGCGTTAAACGGCACCCGGTTCTGGGCGTTTAGCGACAATATTGTCGCCAGATGATTCGTGTCGCAGGCGGCGAATAACCCACGGCACGAGGTGTTCTTTCGCCCACACCACGTCTTCTTTGCGAGCCTGTCGCCAGTTCTGCTGCGGCAGGGGCGGGGGATCAAGCGGCTGTAAGTCGTTGGGCACGTTGAGGGCAGCGAGTGCCGTGCGCGCGATGGTGTGGTGACCGAGCGAGTTTAGGTGCAGGCGGTCATCTGCCCAGTAGCGAGAGTCTTGCAGCTCTTCGATGGCCCACTGATCAACGACTACACAATCGTGGCGTTGCGCCACCTTGCGCACGTTCTCGTTATAGATTGCCACCTTGCCGCGAATCGAACGGAACACCGGTTGGAAGGCGACGTCGACGCCGGTGAATACGATCACGGTTGCTCCAGTCTCGCGCAGCTTGCGCAGCAGGTAGTCGAGCTGCACGGCGACCGCATCGGGGTCTGCACCCGGTCGAATCACGTCGTTTCCGCCAGCGCACACACTCACAAGATCGGGGCGCAGATCGATTGCGGCTTCGAGCTGCTCTTCGGTGATCTGGCGAATGAGTTTGCCTCGAACCGCAAGATTTGCATAGGCAAAGTCGCTGCTCTGCGCTGCAAGCACCTCAGCGAAGCGATCTGCCCAACCACGCAAACCGCCAGGGCTATCAGCTTCAGGGTCGCCAACCCCCTCGGTAAATGAGTCACCTATCGCGACAAACCTTGACCAGGGAAGTTCGGTCTTTTCGTTCGACACGGGCGTGCTCCTTCTCGTGGCTTCGACACTCTCATCTGCAACGACTAGTCTAGAGCGTCGTGATCGAGTCTGACCCAGCCCTGCACCTGCCGGGCACGAGTGCAGCCGAACACCTGCCCCCTGCCTACCCCGATCGAGCCGCACGTGGCACGGCAGGCACGCTGAGAGCCTGGCAAGAAGAAGCAATAGGCCGCTATCTCGAGCAGCAGCCGCGTGACTTTCTCGTCTCTGCCACACCCGGTGCGGGCAAAACAACTTTTGCGCTGAGGCTTGCCGCGATCCTACGTGCAAACCACACCGTCACCCAGATCGTTGTTGTCGCCCCCACTGAGCACTTGAAAGTGCAATGGGCAGATGCCGCCGCGCGAGGCGGCATTCACCTGAACCCGCGATACGTGAATGGCGACGGCACTGCCTACGGTAGGCGCTATCACGGAGTAGTGGTGACGTATGCGCAGGTCGCGATGAAGCCGGTGCAGCACCGGCTGCTCACCGAGCGCGAAGATACGCTCGTGATTCTTGACGAGGTGCACCACGGCGGCGACGCACTGAGCTGGGGCGAAGCCATTCGTGAGGCATACGGAACCGCCAAACGAAGACTGTCGCTCACTGGTACACCCTTCCGCTCTGACGACGCGACTATTCCGTTCGTTGACTACGTGCCGCAGCCTGACGGCAGCAAAGTCTCGGCCACCGATTATGGCTATGGCTACGATCGGGCGCTCGAAGACGGTGTCGTGCGGCCAGTGATCTTCATGGTTTATGCGGGCGAAATGCGCTGGCAAACCTCTGCCGGTGAAGAAATGCAGGCGCGCCTAGGTGAGGGCAACACGAAAGACATCACCGCACAAGCCTGGCGCACCGCTCTCGACCCGGCGGGGCAGTGGATCTCGAAGGTGCTCCGTGCCGCCGACCGCAGGCTCACCGAGGTGCGGGTGAACATTCCAGACGCGGGGGCACTCGTCATCGCGACCGACCATGCAGCGGCAAAGGCGTACGCAGCACAACTCGAAGAGATCACGGGCGAAAAAGTTGCGCTGATTCTTTCTGACGATGCTGGGGCCAGCGAAAGGATCGACGAGTACTCAAAGAGCGATAGTCGGTGGATGGTCGCTGTTCGTATGGTGTCTGAGGGCGTCGACGTGCCGCGGCTTGCGGTTGGGGTCTACGCGACAAGCTCGTCGACCCCGCTCTTCTTCGCCCAGGCAATCGGTCGATTCGTGCGCCTCAGGCGAAAGGGCGAGATCGCTTCGGTGTTTATTCCGAATGTGCCGACCCTCATGCAGCTCGCGGCCGAGCTTGAAAAGCAGCGCGGTCACGTGCTCGACGGGCCGAAGAGTGCAGATGAGATGTGGGATGCCGAGGCCGCGCTCATGGCCCAAGCCGAGCGCGAGGATCGAGCTTCAGAGACGCTCACGGGGGAGTTCAAGTACGAGGCGTTGGCCTCGGACGCACACTTCGACCGTGCGCTCTTCGATGGCTCGGAGTTTGGTGGCTACGCTGAGGTCGAGAGCGAAGAAGAACTCGACTTTCTCGGGCTGCCCGGGCTGCTGGAGCCGCACGAGGTGAAAACCCTGCTACTGCAACGGCAAGCGAGACAGGCGAAACGCTCGGCGGCAAAACAGGGAATTCTCGAACATGCTCCAGAGAAATCTGAGGCGCCGCAGGCGCTGCACCGCACCCTTGGTGAGCAACGAAAGCTGCTCAACAGCCTCGTCGGCATGTACTCACGCGTCAGCGGTGACCCTCATGCCAGCATTCATACCGAGCTAAGACGCATTTGCGGCGGGCCAGCTGTCGCTCAGGCCAGTGTGACGCAGCTGCAACAGCGCATTGAGCTACTCAGGCGCAGACTCGGTAGCTAGGCTGACAGCATGGCGAAGAAGAGAGCAGTGGCGCATGGGTCAACCCCCGCGACGGTAGCTCTCATACGGCTTGGAATCGACTTCGAACCACGCAGATATCAGCACGACCCTAGGGT
>JAPXTT010000055.1:0-7346 GCA_033812395.1 Leucobacter sp.
GCGATCATTACACGCGGCCTCGCAGAGATGACCGAGTTTGCCGTCGCATCCGGCGCTGATCCCAGTACGCTCTCGGGGCTTGCCGGGCTCGGAGACTTGATTGCCACCTGCCAGTCACCACTCTCGCGCAACAACACGGCGGGGCGATTGATTGGCCAGGGTTTCTCGCTCGAAGAGACGAAGCAGCAAATGCAGCAGACTGCAGAGGGTATCACCTCGGTGCCACCGGTGCTTGAGCTTGCGCGCGAGCGCGGCATCGTGATGCCGATCGTAGAACAAGTGCAGATGGTGTTGGCGGGCACGATGAAGCCGGCAAATCTTGGCCCGCACCTTGCGACCGAAGATGATGTGCCCAAGCCTGAGCTGAGCTTGAACGCAGGTCAGGCTGGCGGTATTCGAAAACTGTGGCAGCGATTGAAAGGAAGCAAGTGAGCGCTGGTGTGGTGGCTGCGAAGCGAACCGTTGTGCTGCTTTTTGGTGGCAGATCGAGCGAACATGGCATCAGCTGTGTCACGGCTGCGGGAGTGCTGAAATCGATCGATCGCAGCCGTTTCGACGTGATACCGGTCGGCATCACGAAACGCGGTGCAACCGTGCTGCTGAAAGAGAGCGATCTTGCTGATTACCGTCTTGAAGCTGGGGCGCTGCCCGAGGTGGTTGAAAACGGCACGCGAGTGCTCTGGCCAGCCTCGATCGATACGAAGTCGCTCACGCTGATTACCGCTGACGGCAAGGTGACGTCGCTCGGTCATGTTGACGTGGTGATGCCAACCACTCACGGTCCGTTTGGCGAAGATGGCACACTCCAGGGCATGCTCGACCTGATAGATCTACCGTACGTGGGGTCAGGTGTGCTTGGTTCGGCGCTCGCAATGGATAAGCACGTCGCAAAGACAGTGCTCGCCGACGCCGGCATCGCTGTTGCGCCCTGGCGCACCGTGACCGCTCGCGAGGTCTTACGCAGCCCAGAAATCGTGTCGAGCCTAGATGAGGGGCTGACCTACCCGTTATTCGTGAAGCCCGCACGGGCGGGCTCGAGCGTGGGGGTGAGTCGAATCACTGAGGCCGCAGAGCTACCCGCAGCGCTCGACGTCGCTTTTGCCGAAGACTCAGTGGTGTTGATCGAGTCAGGTGTGACCGGTCGAGAGGTTGAGATTGCTGTGTTACAGGGGCGGGATGGTGCCGCACCTCGCACGAGCACAGTGATCGGTGAGATCGTGTTCACTGGCCGCGCCTTCTACGACTTTGAGGCAAAATACTTAGGTGCTTCTGGAGTCGAACTTGAGCTCCCTGCAAAGGTCACCGAGGGGGAGTACGCGGCGATCAGCGACGCAGCAGTTCGAGCCTTCGAAGTCGCACAGTTGGCTGGCCTTGCTCGCATCGACTTTTTCTTGACCGAAGATGGCCCGGTGCTGAACGAGATCAATACCTTGCCCGGCTTCACGCCTATCTCTATGTACCCGCGATTGTGGGAAGAGTCGGGGCTGAGCTACACAGATCTCATTACCGAACTGATCGAACTCGCGCTCGAAGCCTAAGAAGCTCGTGCAGCTCTCACCGGTTGACGAGTGTTGGAAGCCTTCGTGGGGCGGCTGCGAAGGGTACGAGAATAATCGGATATTTCTCGTACGGAGTGCATATCTCGTACGCAATGATCGGGGTTGCGAAACCTGAGCTAGAGCCTGAGCCAGAGCGTGAGCACTACTCGTTGATGCTTCTCTCGGTATCGTAGCTGGTGCACTTGCGAACCTGTGGCAGCATCTTGGCAACGTTCGCCAGGTCGGTTGCGACGAGGGTGCCACTCGCAATCTCGCTGTTCACAAACACCTCAAGCCCCGGTTCGCGCCCGTAGGCTTCGAAGCGATAGAGCGGTGCCTGTGACTCATCGATAATCCAGTCGACTTCGTTGACCGTCACGCACATATCTGTGGTGGGGCCACTTGTGGGGGTGCCGCAGCGAAGTTCGACACCGACGGGGTCGCCCCAAGCGCCGGTTGACTGAGCGTTTGTGGTGCGTCGCTCGAGCTCGGCGACGGTTTCAGGTAGACGCACGATCACATTGGCACACGCCGGGTCGTTAGCGCCCTCTGCTGGCTCCATCGGAACGGCTGTGGCACAGCCGGCCAGACCGAAGCACAGGGATGCCGTGGCGACGATTGCGGCGATCCCGCGTGACATGCTGGCCTTCTTGCTCACTTCACCAGCCTATCCGCGTGGGCTTCGTGAACCCTGGGGATAGAGGGAAGCGTGTGTCATCCTGTGCCGTGCACTGAGATAGCGTTATTGAGTGTCTACGGGAATGACGGTTGGTGAAGCAAAAGAGCGCGGCGTGCTGCAGCGTGTCCTCGCGCAGCTGCGGCCAGCGGACGCCGCGACGGTGGGTCCAGGCGATGATTCGGCTGTGCTCGCGATTGACGGCAACCTGGTCGTGACGAGCGACACCATGGTTGAGGGCCCCGACTTTCGCCTCGCCTGGCACGGGGCAGATGAAGCGGGGCGCGGCTTCGATCTCGGCTGGAAGCTGGCGGCGACAAATCTCTCTGACGTCGCCGCGATGGGAGCCAAACCCGTCGGCCTCACCGTATCGCTGGCCTGCCCGCATGACACGGAGGTTTCGCTGCTTGAAGGGATCGCACGTGGCCTCGACGCCGCGTGTCGTGAGCTTGCGCCCGGCTGCGGTGTGATCGGAGGTGACCTCGGCACCTCGCCGGTGCTCTTTGCCGCGGTGACCGCGCTCGGCGATATGCAGGGGCGTCGAGCCGTGCTGAGGTCTGGGGCGCTGCCAGGCGATATCGTGGCATACGCCGGGAGCCTGGGGCTCGCGGGCGTGGGCCTTGCCCTGCTGTTTCGCGAGTCTGCAGCGGTAGACGGGTCGGCGCACTCCCGTGCTTTGCGAATGATACGTGAGCAGTACGGGGCAGCGCTCGCGGCACAACTCGCACCATCACCGCCGATCGGGCTGGGGGTAGTCGCGGCAGACGCTCACGCCACCGCCATGATGGACGTTTCAGACGGTCTTTCCCTTGATGCGTCGCGTCTTGCTGAGGCGAGCGGCGTTTCGCTCGCGTTCACTAGCGAATTGCTCGAGGCCGGGTTTGGCAGGCAGCAGGGCGAACAGGTTTCGGTCACCGCGATGCTCACCGGGGGAGAGGATCATGGCCTGCTGGCTACCTTTCCACCCGACAGAGTGCTGCCCGAGGGGTTCGTTGCGATCGGAGAGGTAACGGCCAGCCGAGACGACGGGGCGCGGGTGTTGCTCGATGGGCAGCCATTCACGCCACGAGGATGGGACCCGTACGGGGTGCTTCCGCCAGGAGCCTAGACGCTGCTGCTGCTGACAGCGCCCCCTGTGCCGGACTGAGTACCCTGCTGCACGATGCGAAGCGCGGCCCAGAGTTCTGCGCGAGTATCTGGGTCATCCAGGTGACGCTGTAGCAGGCTCTCTGCCGTCGAGACTCGCGTGCGAAGGGTGTGCCGGTGCACTCCGAGCTCAGCCGCTGCGGCGCTAGTTTGTCCGTGGTGTGAAAGCCAGGTGGCAAGACTACGTAACAGCTCGTCGTGATGACGTTCATCGTGGTGCCTCAGTGGCGAGAGTAAGCCATGTGCGCGCCTTGTCGCCTCGGGGCTCTGAGAAAGAAGACGCAACACCCCAGCGTGCATTTCAGGTCGATACGATGTTGGGCCAGTCACGGGTGCACTGATGGCAAGCTCTGAAGCGCGTTCAGCCTGCTCGAGCAACTCGGGAAGTTCGCGATCTGAACCGCGTTCTGAGATGCCACAATTGCACCCGTGCGTGGTGAGCACGCGTCTGATGGCAGCGGCCTCGGTGTGTTCAAGCACAACGATGAGTCGCCCTTCGTCATGCGCGGCGAAGACCCCCGCTGATTCAAATGTCAGCGGTGTGAGTTCGGCTGAGAGCCTTGGCGTGAGCGGGGTCGGAATGCTGATGACTGAAACGTGCCCACGGGGAAGCCTCGGAAGTATCGTGGTGGCCACCTGCTCTGCAAGAGTTCGCTGGCCTGCGAGCAGCAGCTCGAGCACAGCGCTGCGAACGGCGTGCTCTGCCTTGTCGAGCTTGCGACGCCTTGCCAGGCTGCTCAACGTGTTGAACTGTTCGTGGCCAAGCGTGGCATCGGCGTGCGCTTGCGCTTCAATGAGTCGGGCTGCGGTTCGCACCACAGCAATAAAGGGTGTGTCGTATGGCACACGAAAGAGCGGCAGCTGCACTCGCTCGCAAGCCTCAATGATCGCTGGCGGAATGCGATCCCACTGCAAGCCAACGCCGACACCAAGCGCGGTGCTGCCCGCCTCGTGTAAGCGTTGCACATAAGCATCGGCTTCGTCTTGTTCGAGCGGTTTGCTGAACTGGCTGCCGGTAGTGAGAATCACCGTGCGCGGGGTTAAAAAGGGTGCGGGGTCAGCCAGATCACTCACGTGCACCCATTGCACCGGGTGGTGCCCGGCTGCTCCCCCCGCAATGAGCACGAGCCCGAGCAGGTAGTCGCGCAGAAGTGCGTCGAGTTCAATAGTGCTGGGTTTTGCCATGTTGGCGAAATCGTATTGCATTGTTCGCCATTATGTCACCCTGCCGGGACTGGCGCGAGTCTTAGGCTGGTGCGTAATCGCGCGGATATTGCCGAGCGTGCTATCGAAGGCTTCAAGCAATCAGTTTATGAAGGAGTTTCACATGTCTCAGAACGTTTTGGGCGGCAAAGCACTGCCTCAGGTTCGCAACCTCGTTACCTCGATTCCCGGCCCGAAGTCTGAAGCCATCATTGCGCGCAAAACTGCAGCTGTTGCATCCGGCGTTGGCCACGCGCTCGGCGTTTCGATTGTCGCCGGTGGCGATGGCGTGTTGCTCGACGCCGACGGCAACTCGCTCATCGACCTGGGCTCGGGCATCGCAGTGACCGGTGTCGGCAATGCATCACCCCGCGTCGTCGAGGCTGTGCAGCAGCAGGTCGCGCAGTTCACGCACACCTGCTTCACCGTTACTCCCTACGAGGGCTACATCGCTGTAGCTGAGAAGCTCAACGAGCTGACCCCCGGCGACTTCGAGAAGCGCTCGGCGCTGTTCAACTCGGGCGCAGAAGCCGTTGAGAACGCGATCAAGATCGCGCGTCACTACACGGGGCGCAACGCTGTCGTCGTTTTCGATCACGCCTACCACGGCCGCACCAACCTCACCATGGGCATGACCGCCAAGAACATGCCCTACAAGGACGGCTTTGGCCCCTTCGCTCCCGAGGTCTACCGCGTACCCACCTCGTACCCCTACCGCGACGGCCTGAGCGGTGTTGAGGCTGCCGAGCTGGCGCTGACCCAGATCGAGAAGCAGGTTGGCTCGAAGAACGTCGCAGCCATCATCATCGAGCCCATTCAGGGCGAGGGCGGTTTCATTGCCCCCGCAGCAGGCTTCTTGCCCGCACTGCAGGAGTGGGCTACCGCGAACGGCGTCGTCTTCATTCTCGACGAGGTGCAGACCGGCTTCGCACGCACCGGCAACATGTTCGCGGCAGAGTTCGAGGGTGTTGTGCCTGACATGGTGACCGTTGCCAAAGGCATCGCGGGTGGCCTGCCACTCTCGGGCGTCACCGGTCGCGCCGAGATCATGGATTCGGCACACGCTGGCGGCCTCGGTGGCACCTACGCCGGAAGCCCCGTCGCCTGCGCAGCGGCACTCGCCACGATCGAGACCTACGCGGCAGAGAACCTGCTCGAGCGCGCACAGCAGATCCAAGCGATCATCGAAGAGGTCTTCGGCGAGTTGCAGAAGAGCGACGACCGTATCGGCGACATCCGCGGTCGCGGCGCCATGATGGCGGTTGAGCTGGTGGAGTCCGGCACCAAGAACCCGAACGCCGCACTCACGAACGCAGTAGCAAAGATCGCGGGCGAGCAGGGCGTCATCGCACTCACCTGCGGCACCTTCGGCAACGTCATTCGCTTCTTGCCCGCACTCACCATCAGCGACGAGCTGCTGCGCGAGGGCCTGCAGGTCGTCGTCGACGCGATCACCGCTAACTAATTATGTGGATGCGGTGGTGCTGATCCTCTTCGAAAAGGATCAGCACCACCGATCAACCGAAAGGACACCATCATGGCACTGAAGCCTAATGAGCAAGACCTGCTCGACCGCGTACAGAGCGGCCTTGGTATCGGAGGCACCTGGCAGCCGTCGACCACCGGCTCGACGATCGACGTACACGACCCCGCAACCGGGGAGGTCATCAAGCAGATCGCCGACGCAACCGTTGAAGACGCGGTTCGTGCACTGGATGCTGCAGTCGCTGCGCAGGATTCGTGGGCACAGACCCCGACACGCGTGCGTTCGAACATTCTGCGCCGCGCCTTCGATTTGTTGATTGAGCGCAAGGAAGAGTTTGCGCTGCTCATGGCCATGGAGATGGGAAAGCCCATCGCCGAGGCTCGTGGCGAGGTGAACTACGGTGCAGAGTTCTTGCGCTGGTTCTCTGAAGAGGCTGTGCGCGTGCGCGGCGACTACCGCCCGAACCCCGAGGGCACCGGCAATATGGTGGTTTCGCACATTCCGGTGGGCCCCTGCTACTTCATCACGCCCTGGAACTTCCCGCTTGCGATGGCAACCCGCAAGATCGCTCCGGCGCTCGCCGCAGGCTGCACCGTGGTCATCAAGCCCGCAGCACTCACCCCGCTCACCACGATCTTCTTCGTGCAGCTGCTCGAAGAGGCTGGCCTGCCGGCTGGTGTCGTGAACGTGGTTGCGACCTCGAAGTCGAGCGCGCAGTCGAGTGCACTGCTGTCTGACACCCGTTTGCGCAAGCTCTCGTTCACCGGCTCGACCCCGGTCGGCGTGACCCTGCTGCAGGCTGCCGCTCAGAACGTGCTGCGCACCTCGATGGAGCTCGGCGGCAACGCCCCGTTCGTCGTGTTCGAAGACGCCGATCTCGATAAGGCGGTCGAGGGCGTGCTGCTCGCGAAGTTCCGTAACATCGGCCAGGCCTGCACCGCGGCGAACCGCATCATCGTGCACGAGTCGGTCGCCGACGAGTTCGCCCGTCGCGTCGGCGAGAGGGTCGCCGCGATGACCATTGGTCGTGGCGCTGATGAGGGCAACGACATTGGTGCGCTCGTTGAAGAGAAAGCCGTCGCAAACACAGCTCGCCTCGTCGCAGATGCGGTTGAGACGGGTGCGAACATCGTCACCGGTGGGAGCGCGATTGATGGGCCGGGCTACTTTTTCCAGCCCACCGTCATCGATAATCTCAGCCCACAGTCGGCGATTATGCGCGAGGAGATCTTCGGCCCCGTGCTCGGAATCGTGCGCTTCTCGACCGAAGAAGAGGCTGTCGAACTTGCCAATAACA
>JAPXTT010000056.1:0-7342 GCA_033812395.1 Leucobacter sp.
GATTCAGTCACCGGTGCAGTACCGGCAGATGCATTTGCTGAGGCTGTGGCACAGGTTTCTCTTGCGGCCTCAAAGGATGATGTGACCCCAGTCATCACCGGCGTGCAGTTCGAAATTAACGAGAACGCTCTCACCTTGACTGCTACTGACCGCTACCGAGTGGCTACCCGTCGAATAGATTGGCAGCAACTTGACGGAAACGAAGAGCTTTCTGCCCTGGTGCCGGCAAAAGTCGTCATTGAAGTTGGCAAAACTTTCGCATCAAGTGGCACTGTTCAGGTTGCAATCGTGAAAGACGGTGAACGTGAGCTTATCGCCTTCACCGGGGGCAACAAGACTGTGACTTCTCTGTTGATTAAAGGAAACTACCCACCGGTTGGTCGTTTATTCCCAGAGAACATTGACAACTACGCCGTTATGAATACCGCGGAGCTTGTAGAGGCAGTTGGGCGCGTAGGTCTTGTGCTCGAGCGCGAAGCAGCGTTGCGTTTTTCGTTCTCTGAGGGGCAGGTTACCCTCGAGGCTGCTGGCTCTGAGACAGCACAGGCAGTAGAAACTGTAGACGCACATCTCGTTGGTGATGAGATGGTTGTTTCGCTCAAACCTCAGTTTTTGCTCGACGGGCTTCGTTCCACTCATTCTGAGTTTGCAAGAATTGGGTTTACACGCACTGAGAATGCGAGCAAGCCGGGCCCGGTTCTCATTACCAGTCAGCGCAGCAAAGAAGATGCTGATCAACAGAATTTCCGTTACCTTTTGCAGCCGAACTTGCTGCTGCGCTAGAGGAGTGCAGTGATGCGGGTTACGCATCTTTCTCTGAGCGACTTTCGCAACTATCGCGCGGCCGAGGTTACTTTTGCTCGAGGGCCCAACCTCATTTTTGGACGAAACGGTCAAGGTAAAACAAATCTTGTTGAAGCGATCGCATACTTTTCAAGCTTAGGATCTCACCGTGTAACGGCTGAATCAGCGATGATACGATCTGTCGCTAATGCGGCAATTGTGAGAATGAAAGTTGCTGTCGATAATCGCGATGTCTTATTAGAAGTACAGCTAAACAAAGACAAAGTAAACCGAGCGCAAGTAAATAAGAACGGTGTTCGTCCGAGGGATTTAACCCGATGGTTTAGTTGTGTCGTATTTGCACCCGAAGATCTTGCACTGGTTAAAGGTGATCCCTCAATCAGGCGCCGGTTTCTCGATAATGCGGTTGCTGCTAGAAATCCTGTCTTTGCAGGCGTGTTGGCAGATTACGACAGGGTGGTGCGTCAACGCACGTCTCTGTTGAAATCAGCGCGTTCGTTTTCAGGTTCTGATTCATTCAGCGCAACCATGTCTGTCTGGGATGATCAGCTCGTTGATCTCGGCACCCAGATCATTTTGGCTCGTCGATCTTTAGTGAGCGCCCTTCAGAAGCCACTTACAGATAGTTACACATCAATCGTTGAGCACGACCATCGCCCGCGTGCATCACTTGTCGAGTCCGTTGTTCAAGCGATTGAAAAGCAAGGTGTTTCACGTGAAACAACCACGAAGCAAACCTCGCACACAGGTGACGTTTCACGTGAAACACTCACATCCCGGTTTCGAGAGGCCCTTGCCAGTGTGCGAAGACAGGAGCTCGACCGCGGTGTCACTCTCATTGGTCCGCATAGGGATGATGCTCTGTTCGAGCTGAACACACTCCCAGTCAAGGGGTATGCAAGCCACGGCGAATCTTGGTCATTTGCTCTAGCTCTCAAGTTAAGTCTTGCAAGATTACTGAGGGAAGAATCGCCATCTGGCGATCCTGTAATTATTCTTGATGACGTTTTCGCTGAACTTGATGCTCGACGTCGCGCAGCCTTGATGGCTCAAGTTTCAGGGTTCGAGCAAGTGATTGTTACTGCAGCAGTCGAAAGTGATGTGCCTGCAGGGCATTGGCACCGAGTTCGAATCGAGGCGGGTGAAGTGCGCGAAATGGGTTCGGTACACGACCCGCGTACTGAGGATCAAGATGAGTGAGCGAGAAGTGGGCTTTGCTGGAGATGCATACCTCCAGGCCAAAGCTACATGGAAGGGTTTGCCACCTCGGCGCAGAGGCGCAACTAGGGTGAGACGCGAACCCGGGGGATCTGCTTTTTCACCTGGTCGGGAACCAAAAACTCTGGGTTCAGTATTGGCAGTTGCAGCTGCAGACATGGGATGGACCACTGAGCTGGAGCAAGCAAAGCTGATTACTGAATGGGCGGAGTTGGTTGGTGAGACTATTGCGCCTCACACACGCGTCGTTGAACTTCGTGATGGTGTGCTGTTTGTTCAGTGTGATTCCACAGCCTGGGCAACCGAATTACGGCGTATGCGAGTCGATATACTCACGCGAATAGTGGGCCTGTATCCAGAAGCGGGGGTTGAGGATCTGAGGTTTCTCGCACCTGGTTCACCTACTTGGCGACATGGGTCTCGAGTGATTAAGGGAAGAGGCCCAAGAGACACGTACGGGTAGTGCGTATTGCTCGGTCGTTCGACCTGTTGCATCATTGATGTCTTGGTGAGTTTAACGGTACAGCCGAACGATCTACGAGCAAGACTTGAATTCTGTACCTTCTTCTTCTTTGAGATAAGTACATTTTCATAAATTGTCACAAATGTGTGCTTCGGCTGTGAGCTTGGTAGGGCAAGGAATGACCGCGATTAGGACAGTAGCGGGATGAATCAATCACCTGGGGGTGATCCCGGTAGATTAATGCCCCTGAATCATCGTGTAACGCGGTTTTTAGCGTAGAAGATTGATAGGCTGGGGTGCGGAAGTGCTCGGCTTAGAAATATGCCGTGAGAACGCAGACTCGCGAAATCGCATCAGTAGAGAGATACAGCAGCGAATGACTTCAGAACAGGCGGCGAATGCCGAGGAATACGGTGCCGGCGCGATCCAGGTGCTCGAAGGCCTCGAGGCGGTTCGCAAGCGCCCTGGCATGTACATTGGTTCGACAGGGCCAAGAGGTCTGCACCACCTAGTCTACGAGATTGTCGATAACTCCGTTGACGAGGCACTCGCTGGCTACTGCGATGTAATTGACGTCACTATTCTCGAAGATGGTGCCGTTCGTGTGATAGATAACGGCCGAGGTATTCCCGTCGATCCACACTCCTCAGATCCGTCGAAGTCGGCAGTTGAGGTCGTGCTCACTGTGTTGCACGCTGGCGGTAAGTTTGGCGGCGGCGGTTATGCGGTCTCGGGCGGCCTGCATGGTGTTGGTTCTTCTGTGGTGAATGCACTTTCGACACGTTTTGAAGTCGAGGTGAAGCGTCAAGGTTTCACGTGGAACATGTCGTTTAGCACCGGCGTACCCAACGCTTCGCTCGCAAAGGGCGCTGCCACCGATGAGACCGGCACTACGATCACCTTCTGGCCGAGCGCCGAGATCTTCGAGACAATCGAGTTCGATTACGAGACCCTTCGCACACGGTTTCAGCAGATGGCCTTCTTGAATAAAGGGCTTCGCATCAAACTCACCGATCTGCGCCCTCAAGAGCTGCTCGAGAATGAAGCGGGCGAACTGGTAGCGCCAAAGCCCCGGGCAGACGAGTTCATGTATGAGAAGGGCATCGAAGACTACGTTCGATACCTTAACTCCGCTAAGCGCGCAGAAATTGTCAACGAAGAAATCATTTCGTTCGAGTCTGAAGACACCACCCGCCATATCGCGGCAGAGGTCGCGATGCAGTGGACAACCGCGTACACCGAGAGCGTGCACACCTACGCGAACACAATCAACACCCACGAAGGTGGTACTCACGAAGAGGGCTTCCGTGCAGCACTGACCACTCTGGTCAACCGTTACGCGCGTGAGAAAAACATTCTGCGTGAGAAAGATGACAATCTTTCTGGTGATGATGTACGCGAAGGGCTTACCGCAGTTATCTCGGTGAAGCTTGGCGAGCCTCAGTTCGAGGGTCAGACCAAAACAAAGCTCGGCAACACCGAGGCGAAAGCGTTCGTGCAGAAGGTCGTCGGTGACCAACTTGGTGATTGGTTTGAGCGCAACCCGAATGCCGCGAAAGAGATTATTCGCAAGGCGATTCAGGCAGCCACCGCGAGGATCGCGGCGCGCAAGGCCCGCGAAACCGCGAGACGCAAGGGGTTGCTTGAGTCGGGCGGCATGCCAGGCAAGCTTTCTGACTGCACGAGCAAAGACCCTACAGTCTCTGAGATTTTCATCGTCGAGGGCGACTCGGCTGGCGGCTCGGCGAAGACGGGGCGCAACCCAGAAACTCAGGCGATTCTGCCTCTTCGCGGCAAGATCCTGAACGTTGAGAAGGCTCGCCTCGATCGAGCGCTCAGCAACACCGAGGTGCAGGCGATGATCACCGCATTTGGTGCTGGTATCGGCGAAGAATTCGACCCCGAAAAAGCCCGGTATCACAAGATTGTGCTGATGGCCGATGCTGATGTTGACGGACAGCACATCACCACGTTGCTGCTGACGCTGCTCTTCCGCTACATGCGCCCGCTCATCGATCTTGGCTACGTGTATCTCGCGCAGCCGCCGCTGTACCGAATTAAGTGGACGAATGCCGACCACGAATACGTCTTCAGCGACGCCGAGCGTGACCGCAGCCTTGCAGCAGGCGCTGAAAAGGGCTTGCGCTTGCAGAAGGAGAGTGGTGTGCAGCGCTACAAGGGTCTCGGCGAGATGAACTACGAAGAGTTGTGGGACACCACGATGAACCCAGAAACCCGCACCCTGCTGCAGGTGACCCTCGAAGACGGCGCTAAAGCCGACGAGATCTTCTCGACACTAATGGGAGAAGATGTCGAGGCCCGCCGCAGCTTCATCCAGCAGAACGCGAAGGACGTGCGTTTCCTTGACATCTGAGAACCAGACCCCAGAAGAGAACGAAATGGCCGATCAGAACGATCTTTCGGTGCATGGCAAGATTGATCAGGTAGACCTGCAGCTCGAGATGCAGCGTTCGTACCTCGACTACGCGATGAGCGTGATCGTGGGCCGAGCACTACCAGATGTGCGTGACGGACTGAAGCCCGTGCACCGCCGCGTGATCTACACGATGTACGACGGTGGTTACCGACCCGACAAGGCATTCTCGAAGTGCACCCGTGTCATCGGTGATGTCATGGGCCAGTTTCACCCGCACGGTGACAGTGCGGTCTACGACTCGCTCGTTCGCCTCGTGCAGCCGTGGGCAATGCGCTACCCGCTCGCGCTCGGCCAGGGCAACTTCGGCTCACCAGGCAACGACGGTGCGGCAGCACACCGTTACACCGAGACAAAAATGTCTCCGCTCGCCATGGAGATGGTGCGCGACATCGATGAAGACACCGTAGATTTTCAAGACAACTACGACGGCCGCACGCAGGAGCCGACGGTACTCACCGCGCGCTTCCCAAACCTGCTTGTCAACGGCTCGGTTGGTATCGCCGTTGGAATGGCGACGAACATTCCTCCGCACAACCTGCGTGAGGTAGCTGAGGCGGCCACCTGGCATCTTGAGCACCCCGAGGCCACTCGCGAGGAGCTGCTCGAAGCGCTGATGGAACGCGTCAAGGGACCAGACTTTCCAACGGGCGCGCAGATCCTTGGCACTAAGGGCATTCGTGATGCATACCGCACCGGTCGCGGCTCGATCACCATGCGCGCCGTCGTCAACATCGAGGAAATCCAGGGACGCACTTGCCTCGTTGTTACCGAACTGCCTTACCAGGTAAACCCCGACAACCTGGCCGTGAAGATCGCAGACCTGGTGAAGGAAGGCCGCGTCGCCGGCATCTCTGACATCCGCGATGAGACCAGCGGCCGCACCGGCCAGCGCCTCGTGATCGTGCTGAAGCGCGATGCGATCGCGAAGGTCGTGCTGAACAATCTCTACAAGCACACGCAGCTACAAGAAAACTTTGGCGCGAACATGCTCGCGATCGTCGATGGTGTGCCGCGCACGCTGTCGCTCGATGGCTTCATCACGAACTGGGCAAAGCACCAGATCGACGTGATCGTGCGCCGCACCGCCTACCGCCTGCGCAAGGCAGAGGCCGAAGCACACATTCAGCGTGGTTATCTCAAGGCGCTCGACGCGCTTGACGAGGTTATTGCTCTGATTCGTCGCTCGCCGACGGTAGATGAGGCCCGTGAGGGTCTGATGTCGCTGCTGGGTGTCGACCAGGTGCAGGCCGACGCGATCCTCGGATTGCAGCTGCGACGCCTCGCCGCGCTCGAGCGACAGAAAATTCTTGACTACGCGGCAAAGCTCGAAGCGCAGATTCGGGAGTACGAGGGCATTCTCGCCTCGCCAACTGAGCAGCGTTCGATCGTCGTGACCGAACTCGGTGAGCTCGTCGCGAAGTTTGGTGACGAGCGCCGCAGCGCGATCATGCACGGCTACGACGGCGATATGTCGATGGAAGACCTGATTCCTGAAGAAGAAATGGTTGTTACCATCACGCGCGGTGGCTATGTCAAGCGCACGCGCATTGACAACTACCGTTCGCAGCATCGCGGCGGCAAGGGTGTGAAGGGGGCGCAACTGCGTGCCGACGACATCGTCGAGCATTTCTTTGTCACCACGACGCACCACTGGCTGCTGTTCTTCACGAACACCGGCCGTGTGTACCGTGCCAAGACCTACGAGATTCCCGAGGGGGGTCGCGACGCCAAGGGGCAGCACCTTGCGAATTTGCTTGCGCTGGCACCCGAGGAATCGGTTACCCAGGTGCTTGACCTGCGCGAGTTTGATGAGCGCTTCCTGCTGCTCGCAACACGCGACGGGCTCGTCAAGAAGACCGCACTCACCGAGTACGACACCAACCGCACTGGTGGCATCATCGCGATAAAGCTGCGTGAGGGTGACGAACTGGTGTCGGCGCTGATCGCAGACTCGAGCGACGATGTGCTCCTCATCTCTCGTCAGGGCATGTCGGTGCGATTTACGGCATCTGATCAGGCACTTCGTCCGATGGGTCGCTCAACGAGCGGTGTGCGCGGAATGAACTTTCGTGAGGGTGATGCGCTGCTCGCAGCATCAACCATTACCGAGGGCGGCTTTGTATTCATCGTCACCGAGGGCGGCTACGCGAAGCGAACGGCGGTAGATGAGTACCGCGTGCAGAACCGTGGCGGCTACGGCATTAAGGTCGCAAAACTCGACGAGGCCCGCGGTGATCTTGTCGGTGGTTTTATCGTTGATGAGACTGACGAAGTGCTCGTAGTGCTCGCCAGTGGCAAGGTGGTTCGTTCACGGGTCGACGAGGTGCCGGCGAAGGGCCGTAATACCATGGGAGTGGTATTTGCGAGATTCCCAGAGGGAGATCGTATTATTGGCATCGCACGAAATACAGAGCGCGGCC
>JAPXTT010000057.1:0-7311 GCA_033812395.1 Leucobacter sp.
CGGGTTCGTCGAGCTGCGATACCACAGCGAAAGCTACTCGCACCTTCATGCCGCTCGAAAGGTGTTTGAACGGGGTATCTAGCACCTCGCCGGCCTCGGCAAAACTCACAATTGAGTCGAAGCGTTCGTTGATTTCAAAGCGGCTCAAGCCGTGCAGCCCCGACGCGAGGTGAATGTTGTCGCGCACCGTGAGATCGCCTGAGAAGCCGCCGGTGAGTTCGATGAGCGGCGCAACCCCGCCATGCACTCGTACTGATCCCTCATCTGGCAGTAGCACGCCAGCCACAAGCTTCAACAGTGTTGACTTGCCCTGGCCATTGCGACCGACCACGCCGATTGCTTCTCCCGATTTCACGGTGAATGAGACATTGCGCAGCGCCCAAAAATCATTGAACTTTGCGCGGCGTTTTTTGCTCGCGAACAGCTCGGTGAAATTGCGATGAGTGCCGCGGTTGCGGCGAAAATGCACTCCGAGATCGCGCACAGTAATCATCGCAGAATCGACGAGTTCGCGCTCATCATTTATTGCTGAGTCGTGATCGTGTTCGATGCTCATTACAGCTCCTTCAGAACTCGGCCCACAGAACGGCTAAAGACCCAGATGCCAAGCAACAGCACCGCTACCGAGATTGCAGCTGAGACACCAACGAGTGCCCAGTCGAGCTGATCAGAAAAGAAGCCTGCCCGAAACAACGCAAAGATGCCCGACAGCGGGTTGAGCCACGCGAGGGGCGCGGCGGCGGCGGGTAGGTCACTTGCGCCGTAGATGATGGGGGAGGCGTAAAACAGTACGCGTAAGACGATTCTTGTGGCGCGCTCGAAGTCACGGAAGAACACGGCGAGCGGGGCGATGATGAGGCCAACGCCGAGGGTAAGCACTCCCATTAACAGTATGGCGAGCGGGTAGAGCAGCAGCATCCAGTTTACCTGAGTGCCCGGGGAAAGGATCGCGAAGAGCGCGAGAACCGGCAGGCTCAGCAGGTACTCGATTCCTTTCGCGCAAACGAAACGAGCAACCCAGATCCAGCGGGGCAACGCGACTGATCGAACGAGCTTTGCGTCTCTGCGAAACGCAACTGTAGAATCGCTCACTGCGCCGTTAAACCACATCCATGGCAGCATCGCGCACAGCAAAAACACAATGTATGGGTCTTCACCGAGTGAGCGTTGCATGAGTTGCGTGAAGATAAACCAATAGATGAGGCTCATCAGCAGCGGGTCAAGCACTGACCAGAGATAGCCGAGCAGAGAGGTGGAATACCTCACTTTGAGATTGCGAATTGTGAGCAGGCGTAGCGACCGCCACTCGGTTGCCCGGCTCTGACGCGGCCTATCATTTTTGCTCGTCACACAGCCTATTCTGCACGGTTCTCACTGAACATGTGCGCTGCCGAGCGTGCGTGCCCCGAGTGTCGGGTATTTGATAGGTTTGTAGTTGTGCCTGCGACACCCCAGAACGAAGAGTTTGCCACCGACGTTGAAGTTGGTGGCTCTTCAGCTGTGCCCAGTGTGCCAGAGCCGCCACGAACGGTGAAAAACCGTGTCGCTCGCACATTTTCGCAGCAGTCCACACCGCAGCCTGCCACGGATTCTCTGCCCACCGTGTCTTCGCAGCCAAATGAACCTTCGCAGCCCGTTGTGACCCCTATCGAGAAGGAGGCGTTAGCCGACGTGAGCGCTGCAGAGAATAGCACTGCAGAGAATGCGGCCGCAGCCATTACCACAGAGAGTGCAAACAAATTGCAGTCGCCTGACCAGCCAGCGGCCGCGCCACGCACCGGGCGCATCGAGGTGCCAGTGCCATCAGTGGTGCGCGCTCGCGAGCGCGCAGAGGTTGCAGCACGAAACGCAGTGGTGTTGCGTGCCGAGTCGCTCACGAAGTCTTATGGCCAGGTGCTCGCGGCAGCAGATGTGTCGTTTGAGGTGCACGCTGGCTCGCTGACCGGCGTGGTTGGTCCCAACGGTGCCGGCAAGACCACCGTGCTTTCAATGATCACAGGCCTCAACCGCCCGAGTTCGGGCCGTGTCTCAGTGCATGACATCGATGTCTGGGGCAAAGGGCCCGCGGCAAAACGTGTCATTGGTAGCCTGCCAGATCGCCTACGTTTGTTTGACCGCTTGACCGGTGGTCAACTGCTCTACTACGCGGGTGTACTCCAAGGGCTTGACCAGGCCACTGTGGCAAAGCGGGCGGCCGAGCTGGCAGCCGCATTCGGCCTTGAATCTGCGCTCGATCGCCCTGTCTCAGACTACTCGGCGGGCATGCAGAAGAAAATCGGCCTCGCTTGCTCGATGATTCATGCACCTGAGGTGTTGGTGCTCGATGAACCATACGAAACGATTGACCCGGTATCGGCTTCGAACGTTACCGAGATCCTCGAAAAATATGTTGCTGGCGGCGGCAGTGTCATCATGTCGAGCCACAGTCTCGACCTGATCCAGCGTATTTGCGACCATGTGGTCATCATTGTTGACGGCTCTGTGGTCGCCAAGGGAACAGTTGATGAGGTACGAGACGGTGTGAGCCTTGAAGAAAGGTTTAAACATCTCACCGAACCTGACGACAGCGGGAAGGGGCTCGAATGGTTGCGCGGCTCTTCCGACTCCGAATAGCGCTGCTGCTCTCTGTATTTCGGGGAGACTTTCGCACGGTTGTTCGGGCAGCGATTATCGCGCTCGTATCGGTGTTCGCGGCGGTAGGGCTTGCCTGGTTGCCGCTGTGGCTTGTTCGTGGGGCAGAGGATCGCGCGGCGATTGACACGATTCTGTCTGCTGTGCTGCTGGCTCTCGTGTCGTTCGTGCCGTTTTTTGCAAATCTCGGCAGTCTAGAACCTCGACAGTTTGGCGTCTATCCGGCGACACCTGCGAGCATCGCAATCGGCTTGTTCTTGTCGAGCGTGTTGAGTTGGCCAACAATTTGGCTGCTGGTCTGGATGGCAGCGCTTACCGCACTGCGCCCGGAGTGGGCTACGGTGCCGCTTGCGGTGATCGTTGCGGGCCTCTTCGTGCTGTTGCTTGCGATCGCGCTTGCGCGAGTGAGCTCTGCACTTGTGCGGCTGGTGGTGCCCGCTCGTGCTGTTTCTGCCCTGCGTTGGGTAGGTCTATTGCTCTTGCTCGCCGCGCTGCCGGTAGTGGTTTTTTTGGTCGCCGATGCGCTGCGATCACCTCGGAGCCAGGCGATTCGAGACGCAGCAACAACCTTTGGCTGGACTCCGTTTGGGGCGCCAGCAGGTGGGCTCGCGGCTGCGGTTCGTGGCGAATGGCCTGACGCTTTCGCGCATTTTGGCGTGGCTTTTGCTGCGCTTGTCGTGTTGTTGCTTTGTTGGTATCTGCTCGTTGCCCGGTCGCTCACCACGGTTGAGCGGCCAGCAATTGCAGGTGTCACCCGTGACGGGCTTGAGATATTCGATCGTTTCCCGGCGAAACCTCGCGCCGTCATCGCAGCGCGAGCGCTCACGTACTGGCGACGCGATCCTCGGTACCGAATTTCACTGTTCGCAATTCCTATCGCGCCGGTTATTATGATGGCTGCGCTCTGGATCGCGGGTATGAACCTCAACGTGTTGGCTCTGCTGCCGCTGCCAGTGATTTTGTTGCTGTTCGGGTGGTCAGTGCACAATGACGTGGCACTCGACTCGACTGCGATTTGGATGCATGTGGCAAGTGGCACAAAGGGAACACACGATCGTGCGGGTCGACTCGCGCCGGTGATGCTGATTGGCCTGCCGCTCGCGGTGGTTGGCTCGAGCATCACCGTGACTCTGAGTGGTGACTGGCGGTTGTTGCCCGCGGTGCTCGGTATGAATATCGCAGTGCTGCTGGTGGCGGCTGGTGTGTCGAGCGTCTTTTCTTCGCTGATGCCGTACCCAGCGACCAGACCAGGCGACAGCCCTTTTGCGCAGCCGGCAGTGCAAGGTTCGGGGGCTGGGCTGGCTCAGACGGTCTCGATGCTCACCGCGTTAGTGCTCTCACTACCGCCAGTGCTGCTTGCTGTGTATGCAATAGTCAACCCGAGTCTCGAGATCAACCTGATTTCCCTCGTGTTCTGCGTGCTTTGGGGGCTCTCGATGCTCGGCCTTGGAGTGCTAGTCGGTGGCAAAGTGTTTGACCGAGGGGCGCCCGAGCTTATCGCGTTGACGCAGACCTTTGACTAGGCTGACCCGCGTAGAATTGTTGCATGGGTATTTTCACGCGAGATAAGTCAGACACCGGTGGTGGCGTAGACGTGCTCGACCGCGAGCTTGAACAGCTACTGAACCAAGATCAGCTTGAAGACGGTGACCACGAGCGGTTCTCGCACTACGTGCCGAAAGACAAGATTCTCGAGTCAGCGGTTACAGGTAAGCCGGTTCGGGCGCTTTGCGGCAAGAAGTGGACCCCGTCGCGCGACCCCGAGAAATTTCCGGTCTGCCCAGATTGCAAGCGGGTCTACGAACGCATGAAGAAGTAGCTCGCTTGGTCTGTGTACTTGGCGTTTCGTCAACGTCCGGTTTTATCGCTGAGGTTTAGCGATATTCGGTGGGAATCGCGGGATCCCCTCGCGTGAGACTCATCGCCACGTGGGGCAGCTCTTCGACGACCAGGCGGTGGCGCTTGCGAGCGGCGGCGATGCCGTCAGCACCGGTGTGGCCGGGCTGTATCTCACCGTTGTGCACGAGTGAAACCAACACCTCCCGGCTGCGTTCAGTGAGCCCGGTGCCTTCATCTGCGCCGCCTGGGCCATCTCCGAGAAAGACCAATTCTGTCGTTGCTGTACCGTGCGAGTCGAGCAGCCGCCGCACGCTCTTGCGCCCACCGACCGATGCTTTGTCGGCAGATTTCTTTGCAACAGACACCCACTCGCCGTCATCGCCGGTACGAGCGACAAGTTTATAGACCATGCCCATGGTTGGCGAGCCACTGCCAACAACGACTGAAGTACCCACACCAAAACTATCGACTGGTGAGGCTGAGAGTGCAGCGACGGTGTACTCATCGAGATCATTCGTGACGGTGATACGGGTCTGCGTTGCGCCAAGCTCGTCGAGCAACTCACGTACTCTCGCGACTACCACCGGCAGGTCACCCGAATCGATACGCACTGCGCCAAGCCCGGTACCAGCCACCTCGACGGCGGTGCGCACACCCTGCTCAACGTCATAGGTGTCGACAAGCAGCGTGGTGTTCACCCCGAGTGCAGCGACCTGCGCCTCGAATGCCTTACGCTCGCTGTCGTGCAGCAGCGTGAACGAGTGCGCGGCAGTTCCCATGGTGGGCACACCGTAGCTTCGCCCCGCTTCGAGGTTGCTCGTGGCGGCGAACCCCGCGATGTATGCGGCGCGTGCTGCTGCAACTGCGCTGTGCTCGCCGGTACGGCGGGAGCCCATCTCAGAGAGCGGGCGGCCGTTCGCTGCGTGCACCATACGACTTGCTGCGGTAGCTACAGCGGAGTCCGAGTTCAGTACGCTGAGTGCGAGCGTCTCAAGTAATACGCCCTCGGCAAATGTCGACTCAACGGTGAGCAGAGGCGATCCTGGAAAAAATACTTCGCCCTCTGGATAGCCCCAGATGTTGCCCGAGAATCGAAAGTCAGCAAGCCAATCGAGGGTTTCTTGCCGCAAAAAATTCTGTGAGCTGAGCCACTCAATCTCAGCCTCTTCGAACCTGAAGTGTTCGATTGCCTCGAGCAGGCGCCCAGTGCCAGCGACCACACCGTAGCGCCGTGCTCCCGTTAGTCTGCGCGCAAACAGCTCAAAGACACTGCGTCGTGTTGCGGTGCCCGCCGCGAACGCGGCGTCGACCATGGTCAGCTCGTAGCGATCGGTGAGAAGCGCAGTCGAAGTGTTCACGCCGTAAGCCTACAGCGCCGTCAGCGTTACGCGACGCTGAAAACCAAGGTGCGTGAAGAAGCGTCTAGAATAGAAGGTGATGAATGAAGACGACCTAGAAGACTACGAGCGCGAAGCTGAGCTCTCGCTGTTTCGCGAGTACCGAGACATTGCACAGCAATTTCGCTATGTCGTTGAGACCGAGCGTCGTTTCTATCTCGCGAATGAGGTCGATCTGCAGCGTCGTGATGCGGGCAGCGACTTTTACTTTGAACTGAGCATGCACGATGTGTGGGTATGGGACGTATACCGCTCAGATCGTTTTGTGAAATCGGTTCGCGTACTCACGTTCAAAGATGTGAATGTCGAAGAGCTTTCGGCGCGTGAGTTTAAACTGCCTCAAGAGCTCTCGATCGACGAACACTAGGCGTTTTCGGGCAATTATTTCGGCTCTGCTCTCGATTCGTCTTGTCGCTCACAGGGGCCCTGTGATTCGAGTTATGCACAGATTTTCGCTGATTTCAGCAAAGCGGGTATTTCATGTTCGCGGGTAAGCAAAACTTGCGGCATGACTCAATCAACTTCACTTCAAGTACCGTCGCATAACCGCACCCTCGGTGCACACGGCGAGGCGCTAGCCGCTGAGTACCTGCAAAGCATTGGTTGTGAAATTCTCTCGCGCAACTGGCGGTATGGAAGAGCTGGTGAGCTTGACCTAGTGGTGCGCGAAGGCGACACCATCGCAGCGGTCGAGGTGAAGACGCGAAGTGGCCTGGGCTACGGCACACCCTTCGAGTCAATAACGGTGCGTAAGACAGCTCGATTGCGAACACTGCTCATCGGATGGGTGCGTGCAAACCGGCCGGCGGCGCGGCGGTTGCGTGTAGACGCGATTGGGGTCACTGTATTGCCTGGAGTAGCTCCGAAAATCGAACATTTGCGAGGTATCGCATGAATTCCACAGTGTGTCGTACTGCAGCAATCGCACTGACGGGGCTAGACGGCACGGTTGTGCATGTTGAGGCGGCAGTATCGAATCAGCTGCCTGGAATGGCAATCATTGGGCTGCCAGACGCTTCGCTTGCTGAGGCGAAACAGCGGGTGAAACTTGCAACCCAACAGGCTGGTATGTCGCTCACAGATCGATTCTTGGTTGTGAATTTGAGCCCCGCGGCATTGCCGAAACAAGGTTCTGGGTTCGACTTGGCAATTGCACTTTCTGCACTCGGGGCATCGAAGCAGCTGCCGGTTGGTGGGCTCGCTGAGGTCGCACACATTGGTGAGCTGAGCCTCGGAGGCGAGCTGCGGCGACCGCCAGGCCTGTTGAGTGCAGTGCTCGCGGCCTATCGGCATGGTTTCTTACGCGTCATGGTGCCTGCTGTCTGTGCGAGCGAAGCTGCGCTTGTACCGGGCATCGAAGTGATAGCTGCAGAATCGTTGCGGGGGGCAGTGGCCTGGCACCGAGGCGATTCGACCGGTTGGAGCATCGTAGATCAGACAACGG
>JAPXTT010000058.1:0-7253 GCA_033812395.1 Leucobacter sp.
CCTGGTCAGAGCTTGTACGCGGTGACACCGAGCAATTACTCGTATGACCGGATGCAGGCCGAAGACATCTGCCTTGTTGACTTTGATGGCCAGCATGTTCCCGATAGCGCAGATACCGGGTTGACCCCCTCTATCGAGAGCGGCATGCATGCGGGCATCTACCGCGAACGCCCCGATGTTAACGCGATCGTGCACACCCACCAGCCCTACGCCTCAGCGCTCGCGTTTCTACGCAAGCCCATTCCGGCACTCACCGACGAGCAGGTGCGCTTTCTGGGCCGAAAAGTCGCAATCATTGACTACGCGCCGGCAGGCACAGGCTTTCTCGCTGCAAATGCGCGCAAAGCCGTGACAAGCGGAGACAATGCGTTCATTATCGCTAACCACGGCGTGCTGGCTCTGGGCACAGACCCAGAGCGCGCCGTCTTCAACATGGCCCTGCTCGAGAAGGTGTCGATCGCCTATCTCATGTCACTTGCATCAGAGTCAGGCAAAATTCGTACCATCCCGGCAGCTATCAGAGAGGTTGCCTTCGGCAAACTGCACTGCCAGCAAAGAGATCACCGATCAAGCAAAGCAACGCATTCCTGGGGGCGTGCAGCACAACCTAGCCTTCAACTACCCGTTTCCGCTGGCAATCGACAAAGCCGAGGGCGCGCACCTGACTGACCGCGACGGCAACGTCTACATCGATTTTCTGCAGGCTGGCGGGCCCACCATACTCGGCAGCAACTACGCGCCGGTGCGTGAAAAGGTTGATGCCGTCGTGCGCGAGTCTAGGCCGGTGACCGGCCTGTTTCACGAGTACGAGTTGAAGCTGGCAGAGATCATTCACCAGTACATGCCACACATCGAAATGTACCGGTCGCTCGGCTCTGGCAAAGAGGGTGTCATGGCAGCAGTGCGCGGCGCTCGGGCGTTCACCGGCAAGAAGATGGTGATCAAGGTTGGCGGCGCCTACCACGGCTGGTCTGACACGGTGGTCTACGGCTTGCGCGTACCGGGTAGCTACCGAATGAACGCAAAGGGCATTCCCTTCGGCGCCACCTCTCGCACTCGCGAGACTTTTCCCCACGATCTCAGGCAACTGCGTCGTAAGCTCATCGAGAAACGGCTGCGCGGGGGCACTGCTCATCTTTGATGAGGTGGTCACCGGCTTCAGACTAGGCATGGGCGGGGCTGCCGGATACTTCGGGGTCACACCCGACCTCACAGTGTTCGGCAAGGCCGTATCAGGCGGGTACCCGATGGCCGGCGGTGTGGCGACCGACTCACCCGGGGTCTGCAGCGCATCATCGAGCGATACAATCTGCCCTATGTCGCCTACAACCAGGGTTCGATCGTGCACCTTGAGTGCAGCGGCGTGATGCTGCTCGATATGCGCAAGCCGGTGAAGCTACTCAAAGAGCACAAGGCCCGTAAGCACCTGATGGAGCAGATGGGCGCCGCCTACACCGCAAACGGCATCATCACGCTAGCGGGATCGCGCATGTACACCTCGATGGCCTCAACCGACGCGGTCATCGACGATGCGCTTGAGCGTTTCGACCGGGTGTTTGCCCAGGTCGAAGGGGTCTAAGCGTGACGGCGATCCCACCGCAGATCCTCGCAATCGACCTTGGCACTTCAGGTGTGAAGGTCACTCTGGTTGCCGCAGACGGCACCCTCACCGGTTGGGCAGAGAAGTCGGTACCGCTCGCAGTGCTCCCCGAAGGTGGTGCTGAGCAAGATCCGCTGGCCTGGTGGCAAGCCCTTAGAGAAGCAGTCGCAGCGCTGCATCGCGAGCATTGCGAGTACACGAGTCAGATCACCGTCGTGTGCGCGTCGACACAGGGGTGGCGCGAGGTCGAATGAGTGGTGTCAGATCTTCGCCGATGTGCTGGGCCTACCCATCCACCGAGATCTGCAGCCGGTGGCTGTCAATACCCGGGGCGCCGGATGGATAGGTGCCGTCGGTGCCAAAATGATCACCTTCGACGACATTCCGGGCATGCATCGCGAGACTGCCGTGTTCGAGCCGGTGGCGTCACACAAGCGCGTGTATGACGAGTTGTTCGAGGTCTACCAAGATCTATACAAGCACCTCGCTCCCATATATCGCCGCCTCAACGGTTGAGGTTGTCGCGCCTCTCGACCAGCTTCACGCACTGTCTACGCCACAGCGACCAGCAGCTCATCCCAGTTGGTGAGGCAACGCTGAGACAGTAAGTCACGCTGCATCTCCCAACCTGGCGGGGCCTTCAGGCCACCAAAGCCCACCCCAACCGCGGTGGTCGCGAACTTCTGATTGATCTGGTCGAGGGCTTGCCCCACGCCGCGCCCCTCGAACTCAGGCCTGAAGAGGTCGAGCGGTTGCACTCCGTCAGCCTGCCGCAGGTCGGTGAGCACCACCCCGGCACGCGCGTACCTGATGCCCTCGGCTGGAAACAGCTTCGGCATCAGCACACGCGCCGCCTTCGTGAGCGTGATCGGGTCGTCAGTTGGCGTGGCGAGCCCCGCTGAAGCCCAGGCGCTGTGTGGGGCGGTGCCGGTGTCTGCCCAGCCTGTCATCGCCCACGCAGACAGGTGCCCGGCGAGTGAACCCTGTGCGCGCAGCCTCGCCGATACGCGCTGCGCATACAGCGAGATCACCTGCTGCATCTCGCGCCTGTCAGTGATCTTCTTCGAAAAGCTGCGCGAGAAGATCAGCTGGTCTTTGGCTGCAGGCGGTATGAGTTCGAGCGGAATACACGGGGTGCCGCGCAGTTCGAGCACGATGCGCTCCATGTTCACATTGAATTTCTTTCTCGCCCACCTCGCATCGAGATCGCGCAGGTCACGGGCACTGTGCACGTTCATCGCGGCAAGCTTCTTGCCCGTGCGCCCGGCGACACCCCAGAGATCGGTGACCGCAATTGATTCGAGGATCACCCCTAGCTGCGCTTCGCCGTACCTGCCAAGGTGCAGCACCCCGTTCAGGCTGGGCGTCTGCTTAATACCAATCGCGGCGACTTTCGCGAGCGACTTCGTGGCCCCCATCGCCACGCGCACCGGCACCCCCGTGAGCATGCGCACAGACTTGCGAATCTCACGCCCGATAGCTTCTAACTCGCCCGGTGATCCTTGTAACCCAACAAACGATTCGTCAATCGAGTACACCTCTTGCCAGGCAGAGTAGCGCGAGATGATCTCGGCGATTCTGTTCGACACCGCACCATACAGCTCATAGTTCGACGATCGCACCGCGACGCCCATCGTCTCTGCCCAGGCCTTGACCTGAAAGTAGGGCTTGAACATGATGCCGGGGTCGAGCTGCTTCGCGAGGGTGTTCGCTGCGACGACGCAGCCGTCGTTGTTTGAGAGCACCACGATGGGGCGGCCGCGCAGCTTCGGGTCAAACGCGGCCTCGCAGCTCGCGTAGAAACTCTCGGCGTCGATCAGCGCGATAGACATTGGGGCAGGCATGCCATGATGCTAGGTCGAACTACCGACATTATGTGGCCGGGCTGATGATGAACGTGACGACACCCCACACCGTCATCTCGCTGAGTTCGGGCAGCACGAGGTGCGGGTAGTTCGGGTTTTCAGCCCGCAGCGTGACTTGGCCGCTCGGGTCAATATGCAGGCGCTTCACCGTGTACTCGCCGTCAACAATCGCAACCACGATGCGCCCGGGCACCGGCCTGACACCGCGATCAACGATCAGTAGCGCCCCGTCTGGAATCACTGGTTGCATCGATCGCCCCGCGGCTCGCCAGAAGTAGGTGGCCGCCCGGTCGCGAATGAGGTGCTCGACGAGGCTCAGCTCTTCGGTCGGGTAATCTTGCGCGGGGCTCGGAAACCCGCACTGCGCAGCCTCGGGGGCGACTGGCAGTGAGACGATTGGCATATCGCGCAGAGCCTGTGGGTGTTGCATTGCGGTGAGCACGCGCACGATCCTTTTATCGAACAAACTTTCTAATAAGAGCGTACGCGCCTTGCCCTCTGAGCACAAAAAGAATCGCACATCTCACAGGCACGAAGGTCACGCCCCGTGATGCCAGAGTGTTGCGACCATCACGAGAACCCGCCAAACTGATGATTTTGTTTCGCGGTATTCTCATCTGAGGCCCCCGACGAGTTTCTCGCTAAGTGGCTGTGCTCTCGCCCATGGATCCCGTCATTTGGTTGCTCATTGGCTCAATCTTCCTGTTCACAGGGTCAACTCGCCAGGCTTGGTTTGAGATACGTATGTGGAACCGGAAGCTCGAGAGCAGCATTGGTCTTGCGTTACTGACCGCTGAAAAGCGAGATCCGATTGAAACATCGAACAGCGGCGCAATCTCATGGGCGTTCTCATTGTGCTGGGCTCGCTAGCGATAGCCTTAGACGCAGTATTGGAGGTGTTCTTTCGGTAATACCTCAGCCTTTGTCACTCATTCCTGTGCCCCCACCGAACCGCACCATCACGTTTCGACCTAACGTTGCCCCCCTACCCTGCAGCATCTGACCTGCGAGCGTTTCGGGTGAGACGCCGAGCAGCCCGCCAACTTGCTGGCTCGCGGCGTGAACGCTGCCACGCTCGGGCAGCGCTTCGGCGCGCATACGCAGCGCACTGTCTTTGAAGTCTTGATCATATGGTTTGGGCATGATGTTGCTATTTTCCTAGTTAAAAAGACCGCAACTAAACCCAAGGCCAATCAGCCGCTTACGCTCTAGGCCTGCACATGCGGCTCATTATGAGCCGCTCACGTGGCTCAAATTTGTTGCACATCATGCTCACAAAATTTGAACACATATCAGCGTCGTAGTCGCACCCATCGCCGACGACTCCTCCAAGACCCCGGCCCTGTTCGAGAACGCCGGGCGCGTCTCTGACGCCCCAGTCGGATTCTCGCGCGCTGACCCGATTCAGAAGACCTGGGGGTAGAATGAAAGTGTGAGTGCCCTTGTCAGCAACCTCGACCGGATCACCGTAGATCCGGCGATCTGCCATGGCGCACCAACTATCCGGGGAATGCGGCTGCGGGTGCAAGATGTACTCGAACTGCTTGCATCAGGCATGGGCTACGACGAGATTCTCGGCGACTACGACGAGCTAGTACGCGAAGACCTGCTCGCCGTGCTGGAATATGCCGCACTCGATTCTTCGGCACGAGTGCTTCGCGTTGCTTGACTCGTCTTCATGACTGCGTTTCTGATTGACCAGCAGTTGCCCAGAGCGCTGGCGCATCACCTCACCGGCAAGGGGCATGATGCGAAGCACACGAAGGACTATCCGGGTGGAACCACACTTCCCGATGCCGGATCATACGCATCGCTGATACTGAGCTTCGGATTGTCGTCACGAAGGGCGAAGACTTTCGCATATCGCATTTGCTCGGCAAAAGACCCGCGCGACTCCTCCACATCACATGCGGAAACATTTCGACTCAAGATCTCATAGCTCTCGTCGACCAGCACTATGCTGCGCTGGGGGCCGCACTTAGCTGCTACAGCTATATCGAACTTGATCGCGTGGGCGTCATTGTGCACGACCCGAGCTAATCAGAACTGGGAGCGGAACACTCTTCGCTTCTCGATTCATCAGAGTGCTACCTCAATGGTTGAGCCACCTGCCGGTCACGCAACCTCGCGACGGAAACAGCGAAGGGGCTCACCCAGCTCCATCGCGAACTCATCGCCCGCGGGCTCACCTCGCTACCGACCCCGAAGCGCCCCTCGAAGCCGATAGCGGTCTCAACCCTGCATCGGTTGCTCTCGAACCCGTACTACAAGGGCAGCCACCAAGCAATCGCGCCGAAAGAGGTCTGGTACCAGGTACAGGCCGTGCTCGACGCACACAAATCCGCAGCTGATGCCACGCAGGTGCATGACCACTACTTGAAAGGCACGCTCTACTGCGGCAAGACCTCGCCGGAAAGATCCACGCAGACTTCGACCTGCTCATGGCGAACGAGACAAAAGAACTCTCACGACTCACAAGCGAACGGGACCGGCTCGATGACGAGCGGATGAAGCTGTTGCAAGCTCACTATGCGGGTGCGGTACCGATCGGCCTGTTGAAGCAGGAGCAGGATCGCATCGCGGCTCAGATCGGAGACATTCAGCACCGAATCGAAGCTCACCACGATGAATATGCTTCAGCAAGGGCAAACCTCGATGACTCGCTCGGGTTGCTCGCCAACATCGTCAGCATCTATCAACGTGCTGATGACGCGAACCGGCGGCTGTGCAACCAGGCGTTTTTCCATCGGATCTTCATCGAAGAAGAAGGAGATGTGCGGGTCGAGTACGAGCGACCATTCGGGTCACTCTGCGACACCGAGGAGCAGATGAACGCCCTGAACTGGGCGGCTGAAGCGAAAAAGAAGGGAGAGGTTCAACCCGGACAAAGAGTGGTTACTCTTGTCGAGGGTTTGAACCTCTCCCATTTGGGGTCCCTGCGTAGACAGTTCTCAAACCCTACCCCGAAGCTAGAATCGTTGATTTCTCGCTGGAAACGAGGGACATACCGGATGTCCCAACGGGTCGGTAGCGCCCCGATTCAAGACGTGCGAGGGCCCTGTGTCAGGAGGATTGGGAAACCTCAAACCTTTTTCACCCCCTCTGAAGTAAGCCGCCTCGTCGACGATTACCTTGCAGGTTTGTCTGTTGGGCAGTTGGCTCTTCAGCATGGCGTGCACCGCGCAACAGTCTCGTCGCATCTCACCCACCGCCGCGTCGTGCGCCCCCTGCCTGGGCTCAGCGATAAAGAAGCTACAGAAGTGGTCAATTTGCATCGAAGTGGCGCCTCTTTGCGCGCAATCTCACGCACCATCGGAGTCGATCGCAAGGTGGTTCGCGCTTACCTAATCAGTGCCGGAGAATCAGTGCCAGGGCGCTGAAGTCGTAGGTCACAAATGAGCTCCCTCGAGAGGCAAGTAGATGGGTATCCCGAAGACGGAAACCGCATCACCGTCGAAGACTATCTTGGTAGCCGCTGCGCGTTCAATTTCGATAGCCTTTGAGTGTGCAGCATGACGAGGTGGATCAGCTTGCCCAGCGTCATGGGGCGTGGCGTTTGTTGCGTTCATCCAACGTCGCTCTGATTCTGTCGTTTCTTGGCACTCACCTGTTGGAGGCCAATCGGGGCGCAGTTTCGCAGAGCGAGCTGGCTGGTTTGCTTGACGAACACCTGTACGCGATTCATCGGGCGGAGCCGAATCGTTACCCGCGCGGGCCGATCGAGTACCTCGAGGCGTGGTCATCGTCTGACGACGGTTGGCTACGAAGGTTTTACCCCTCAAGGTCGG
>JAPXTT010000059.1:0-7242 GCA_033812395.1 Leucobacter sp.
GCTGCTGCTTGGCGCCGGCCTCGGGGCTATTGCGGTCGCAGTGATGCGCGATCCCGCAGCTGCTGTAGCTGGCAGGCTCGGTGAAGCAACGGGGCTGACGGGCTTTGCCCAGGCCGAGCTCATCGCCTCGGTGTCTGTATCGCCGCTGGTGTTGGTCACGCTCGTTGCTGGGGCGCTGCTTTTGGGGATGGGTTTGCTGGTGCTCGTGCTTGGTGGGCGGTGGAAGACAGCAGGCCGAAAATACGAGTCAGATTCTGGCCGGGCAAAGCAACAGAATGAAGAACCTGACCGAATTTCTGACTGGGAAGCGCTGAACTCAGGTCAGGATCCGAGCGACACCTGAGTCGAAATTGGTGCGGGTATCGCAGTCTTGCGGCGCGGGAATTCGCTGTGTTCGCTGGGCTCGCGTTAGACTATGAATGAACTGTTTGCCTTCAAGGAGATTCATGAGCAACCACCCCACTGATCCAGGTCACGGAGACTCGCCCGCTGCATGGACGGCAGTTATTGTCATGCTGCTTGGCTTTGCTCTTGGTACGGGCGCTTTTATGGCACACCAAGCATGGCTGGTATGGGTTGGCGTCGGCGTTATTGTCGTAGGTGCGCTGCTCGGTTGGGTTCTCGCTAAGGCGGGCTATGGCACTCGGGGTCCGAAATACACCCCGAAGCCCAGCAACCACTAACGTGCTCGATCAACTGCTCGCCGGCTCGCTCGAAGATGCTCGTGCGAGAAGGCAGTTGCGTTCTTTCACGACTGTCGAGGCCGAGGCGCTTGCGCGCCCCGCAGCCCTCGACGCACTGGAGTTTCTTGCACCCGCCGATCACATCAAAGTGATCGCCGAGGTCAAACGTGCGAGCCCTTCGCGAGGTGATCTCGCCGAGATTGCCGAGCCGCAGTCGCTCGCCGCCCAGTACGAGGCCGGTGGAGCAAGCGTTGTCAGTGTGCTCACCGAAGAACGTAAATTCAAAGGATCGCTCGAAGATCTTGAAGCCGTGCGTAAAGCTGTGAGTATTCCGGTGCTACGCAAAGACTTCATTGGCGAGGAGTACCAGATACTCGAAGCGCGAGCAGCGGGGGCCGATCTCGCGCTCTTGATCGTTGCCGCGCTGCCGCAAGAGACACTGCAACGCCTGTATACCTTTACTCGCGAGCTCGGCATGACCCCGCTCGTCGAAGCTCACAGTGCCGATGAGGTTGCGAGAGCAGTGGATCTTGGGGCACAGCTCATCGGTGTCAACGCACGAGACCTCACCACATTCGAGCTTGACCGTGATCTCTTTGGCCGCGTCGCAGATCAGATTCCGGCAGGCATCGTTCGCGTCGCGGAGTCTGCGGTGCTTGAGGTGAGCGACGTAGAACGTTATCGCGAGGCAGGCGCAGACGCGATCCTCGTCGGTGAAGCGCTAGTAATCGGGGGCGACCCGACAGCTACGCTGCAAAGTTTTCTGAGCGTATAGTCGCGGCCTCCGGGCTGCAGGCGGAGATGGAAATGACAGAAGTGCCAGCATCAGCACCCACCTCGTCGTTGCGTGAGCAACACGGTCCGTTCTTTGGCGAGTACGGCGGCAGGTTTATGCCGGAGTCGCTCATCGCCGCGATTGACGAACTCACCGATGCTTATGAAGAAGCCAGGGTTGACCCTGCGTTTCAAGCTGAACTGATCGACCTGCTGCGTGATTACGCGGGCAGACCCTCACCACTCACCGAGGTGCCTCGTTTCGCTGCTCACGCGGGTGGTGCGCGTATCTTTCTGAAGCGTGAAGACCTCAACCACACGGGGTCACACAAGATCAACAATGTGCTCGGTCAGGCGCTGCTTACTAAACGCCTCGGCAAGACCCGGGTGATCGCAGAGACCGGTGCAGGTCAGCACGGTGTTGCGACCGCAACGGCCGCTGCGCTCTTCGGCCTCGAGTGCACCATTTACATGGGCGAGGTCGATACCGAACGCCAGGCACTCAACGTTGCCCGGATGAGGCTGCTCGGGGCAGATGTGGTTGCGGTGACAGCGGGATCTCGGACTCTCAAGGACGCGATTAACGAGGCCTACCGCGATTGGGTGGCGAGTGTTGAGCACACGAACTACATCTTTGGTACTGCTGCTGGCCCGCACCCATTCCCAGCGATGGTTCGTGACTTTCAGAAGATCATCTCTGAAGAGGCGCGTGCTCAGCTGCTCGAAAAAGCGGGGCGTCTGCCCGACGCAGTGATTGCTTGCGTCGGCGGTGGCTCAAACGCTATCGGCATGTTCGATGCGTTTCTCGACGACGAAGGGGTGAAGCTCTACGGTGTCGAGGCGGCTGGTGACGGCGTCGATACCGAACGTCACGCAGCATCTATAGAGCGTGGCCGACCCGGCGTGCTGCACGGCTCGCGCACCTACGTCTTACAAGACGAAGATGGCCAAACCATCGAGTCGCACTCCATCTCGGCCGGGCTAGACTACCCGGGTGTCGGCCCCGAGCACGCATGGCTCTCTGACATCGGTCGCGCAGAGTATATTCCGGCGAGCGACGACGAGGCGATGCAGGCGCTGAGGCTGCTGAGCCGCACCGAGGGTATTATTCCTGCCATTGAGTCGGCGCATGCGCTTGCTGGTACGTTGCGCATCGGCCAAGAACTCGGCCCCGATGGCATTATTGCAGTGAGCCTCTCGGGCCGTGGTGACAAAGACATGGAGACCGCAGCGCACTACTTCGGACTGATCGACGGGGAGGCCACCCAGTGAGCCAGCAACACTCAACCGTCGCCGAAGCAATTCGCGCGGCAAAGGCCGAGCGCAAGGGTGCCTTGGTTGGCTACCTGCCTGTCGGCTTTCCCGATCTCGACACGAGCGTTGAAGCCGCTATCGTGATGGCACGTAATGGAGCCGACGTGCTCGAATTCGGTGTGCCTTACAGTGACCCGGTCATGGATGGCCAGGTGATTCAAGAGGCGACGCAAGCCGCACTCGCAAACGGCTTCAAAATGCGAGATTTGTTTGAGGCAGTGCGACGTGTCACCGAGACTGTTGACACCCCGGTGCTCGTGATGACCTATTTCAACCCGGTCATGCAGTATGGGGTCGATCGCTTTGCGGCTGACCTCAAGGCGGCTGGTGGTGCCGGTCTCATTACTCCAGACATCACTCCAGAGGCAGCGTCAGAATGGATCGAAGCGAGCAAGAAGTACGGCCTTGACCGAGTGTTTCTTGCGGCGCCCACCTCGAGTGATGAACGCTTGAGTCTGATCGCCGAAGCAGGTACTGGCTTCGTCTATACCGTTTCAACAATGGGTATTACAGGTGAGCGTAGCTCGCTTGATGCAGCTGCGAAAACCCTCACCGATCGTCTTCGCGCAGCTGAAGCCGAGTTGGCATGCGTCGGCATCGGCATCTCAACTGCCGAACATGTGGCGACCACTCTCGACTATGCAGACGGAGCAATCGTCGGCACTGTCTTCGTGCGAGCGTTACGAGATGGGGGAGTCGAGGGGCTCGCCGCCTCTGTTCGTGAACTGGCCGCTGGCGCGCGGCGATGATCCGAAGAAATCAGCATAAGCAGCCCGATAAGATTGACCCTACGCGTGCCTTATAGGCACTGATGTGTGTGAAAGTGCAGTTCATGGTTCTTCCTCTTCCGATGAGTATTCCCAGCCCCGATCTTCAGTTCTTGCAAATCGGCCCGTTGCGGGTGTACTTCTACGCCCTTTGCATTCTGACTGGCATTGTGTGTGCCGCTTTGTGGGCGGGGAGTCGCCTATCGAAGCGTGGTGGCGAGCGTGGTGCGGTCATCGACTTTACCGTTTGGGCTGTAGTGCTTGGCATTGTGGGGGCCCGCATCTACCACGTGCTTACTCACTGGGGTTTTTATTTTGCAGAGGGCCGTCAGTGGTGGAACCCATTTGAACGCGACGCCATCTGGAATATCTGGGACGGCGGCATTGCGATCTTTGGTGCGCTCATCGGCGGCGGCATCGGTGTCTGGGTTGCCTCGCGCATCACCGGCATCAAGTTCTGGTCGTTCGCAGACGCGCTCGTGCCCGGCCTGCTGCTCGCACAGGCATTCGGTCGCCTGGGCAACTGGTTCAATCACGAGCTCTTCGGTGGCCCGACTACGTTGCCATGGGGTCTGCAGATTGAGAGCAGCAACACTGCGTTTCCGATCGGCCTGCCAGAGGGCACGCTGTTTCACCCAACTTTTCTCTATGAAATTCTCTGGAATCTCCTTGGCATAGTGGTGTTGCTCTGGATTGAACGAAAGCTGCGCCCTCGCTGGGGTTCATTCTTTGGCATGTACCTTATCTGGTACGGTGTTGGTCGTTTCTTTATCGAGGGCATGCGTGTTGACCCGAGCCTCATCTTCTTGGGTCTGCGTAGCAACCAGCTGACTGCGCTACTCGCTGTGCTGGTTGGTATTGCGATCATCTTGGTGAAGCGTCGTCGACACGTCGGTCTTGAGAACACCATTTACCTGCCGGGGCGGTCAAACCCCAGCGACTCGAACGAGCGACTCACCGCGAACCCCGACGAGTACTATCACGTACTAGAAAAGAAGTAAGCAATGCGCCACGCCAAGATTGTTGCCACCTGGGGTCCCGCTGTTTCGAGCTACGACCACACACTCGAGCTGATTCGCGCGGGTGTCAACGTAGCACGGCTGAATATGTCGCACGGCACGTATAACGTGCACGAGGGCATCTATCGCAACATTCGTCGCGCTGAAAACGAGGTAGGTCGTCCGATCGCGGTACTTGCTGATTTGCAGGGGCCGAAGATTCGTCTTGGCAAGTTTTCAGATGGCCCGCACGAACTCGAGGTAGGTGATGAGTTCGCGATTACCACGCGTGACATTCTTGGCGATCGCACGATCTGTGGTACCACGCACAAAGGCCTTCCAGGCGATGTGAGTCCTGGTGACCCGCTGCTCATCGATGATGGCAAGGTCGGGCTTCGCGCCACCCGAGTGACCGAAGACACCGTGTACACGGTGGTAGAGATTCCGGGCGCGGTGTCAAATAACAAGGGTATTAACCTGCCCGGCGTCGCAGTGAACGTGCCAGCGCTTTCTGACAAAGATGAAGAAGATTTGCGGTGGGCACTGCAGCTGGGCGTTGACTATATTGCGCTCTCGTTTGTGCGCGATGCCGCTGACGTGACACGTGTGCACGAAATCATGGCTGAAGAAGGCCTCAAGGTGCCCGTCATTGCCAAGATTGAGAAGCCGCAAGCGGTCGATAATCTCGAGAGCATCACCGACGCATTTGACGGCATCATGGTAGCTCGTGGTGACCTCGGCGTTGAGTTGCCGCTAGAGCGGGTGCCACTTGTGCAGACCGAGGCAATCGCCATCGCTCGCCGCCTTGCAAAGCCTGTAATCGTTGCGACCCAGGTGCTCGAGTCAATGATTGAGAACCCGCGCCCCACACGCGCCGAGGCGAGCGACTGCGCTAACGCGGTGCTCGACGGTGCAGACGCGGTCATGCTTTCTGGTGAGACAAGTGTTGGGGCGTTTCCGGTGCAGGCTGTCGAAACGATGGCACGCATTATTGAAGCAACAGAGGATCACGCGCTCGATCGCATCGAGCAGCTCACCGTGAGCCCCCGCACGCAGGGTGGTGCGCTGACGCTCGCCGCTGCAGATGTGGCCGAGTTCATCGGTGCGAAGTTTATCTGTGTCTTCACGGAGTCGGGTGACACGGTGCGCCGCTTCTCACGCCTGCGCAAGCCAATTCCGATTATCGGTTTCACTCCCAGTCGTGCGATACGCAGGCGTATGGAGCTGACCTGGGGCGCACAAAGCTTTGAGGTTCCGCGTGTCTTTAGCACTGACGAAATGTTCGAGCAGGTTGATAAGGTGTTGCTCGACACCGAGCGCATCGAAATTGGCGAAAAGGTGCTGGTCATTGCTGGTTCGCCCCCCGGGGTTATCGGTTCGACGAACACTCTGCGCATTCACCGAATGGGCGAAACGACTGGTCTTCTACCCGAAGCTGGGCCACGCAAACACACCATTGGACGTGGCAGTGTTCCGCTGTAACTCAAAGTTGCAGTAAGCTTGTAAGTCTGAGCCGGATTGGCGGAATTGGCAGACGCGGCGCACTCAAAATGCGTTGCCTTCGGGCGTGGGGGTTCAAGTCCCCCATCCGGCACTCAACAACATCTGGGACGGGGAGTAGGGTACTCAATATGACCGAACAGAACACATCGCGACGAGTAGTCGTTGCTGAAGACGAATCACTGATTCGTCTTGATATCGTCGAGACTCTTCGTGACAATGGCTTCGATGTAGTTGGCGAGGCCGGCGACGGTGAAGAGGCGGTACGCCTGGTTGAAGAGCTCCGCCCCGATCTCGTCGTGATGGATGTCAAGATGCCAAAGCTTGACGGCATCTCGGCTGCAGAACAGATCAACGCTTCGGGCAATATTGCTCCAGTTGTGCTGCTGACCGCGTTCAGCCAGCGCGAGCTGGTAGAGCGGGCGGCAGAGGCCGGTGCGCTTGCTTACGTTGTGAAGCCGTTCACACCGGCTGACCTGATTCCGTCGATTGAGATTGCGCTCTCGCGTTTTCAGCAGCTCGTTACCCTTGAGAACGAGGTCGCAGACCTCGCGGAGCGTTTCGAGACGCGCAAGCTTGTTGACCGCGCAAAAGGCATACTGAATGACAAAATGGGCCTGTCAGAACCAGAGGCGTTCCGCTGGATTCAGAAGGCGTCAATGGATCGCCGTCTCACTATGCAAGATGTTGCGAAGACTATCATTGACCAGCTTGGGCCCAAGAAAGAGTAAGACGCCCGCATTTGATGTGACCAAACCCGCTCATCTCGACACAGTCGATGAGCGGGTTTGTTTGTTCAGTCGTCAAGTCTGATGAATCGGTTTGTTCGCTCATTGAGCTTGTCGAGATGAACAGCAGCTTTTTATTTGACCCGCTTATAGAGGTTTGTGATGCGCACCGTCGAACAGCGGCGGCCGTCTTCAGATGTAATCACGATCTCATGAACGGTGAGCGTTCTGCCAGTGTGGATGGGGGTGCAGACTGCGGTCACCAGCCCTTCTGTTGCCGAGCCAGTGTGAGTCGCGTTGATGTCAATGCCGACGCCTACCATGCCTTCTGGCGCGAGATAGTTCGCGTGGATTGAACCGAGTGATTCGCCGAGCACCACGTATGCGCCACCGTGCATCAGGCCAAACGGCTGCGTGTTGCCTTCGACCGGCATTGTCGCAACGATGCGCTCAGCATTGCACTCGGTCACCATGATGC
>JAPXTT010000060.1:0-7109 GCA_033812395.1 Leucobacter sp.
CCTCATCAGAGGTACGAGCTCAGCGTCGTGCAGGCGAGCTGCAGGGCCTCACCCGCGAGCAGGTGCTCGCCGACATTGAGGCGCGCGACGCGAAAGACACACTCGTCGTTGACTTTATGAACCCCGCACCTGGTGTGACACTCGTAGACACGAGCAATTTGAACTTTGCGCAGTCGGTACAGGCTGTGATTGATATCGTGCGAGAGGCACAGGCATGAACGAAGAGAAAGAGTTTGACGCTTCGGCGGTTGCTGAAGATGAGGTAATCGAGAGTGAGCTCTTCGACGGTGAAGTCACCGATGAAGAGCGCCTGCGGGCGATGCGATCGAACCTCGACGGGTTCGAGCTAGAAGAAGACGACCTGCAGATTCTTGGTGAGAACGGTGAGTTCTTGGGCTTCACGCAGCCCGAGGCTGAGGCTTTGCCCGTCGTGGCGATCGTTGGTCGCCCGAACGTGGGCAAGTCGGCGCTCGTGAACCGTATTCTCGGTCGCCGCGAGGCCGTGGTCGAAGACACCCCAGGCGTGACTCGCGACCGTGTGAGCTACCCATCGGAGTGGGCTGGCAAGCGTTTCACACTGGTCGATACAGGTGGCTGGGAGCCCGATGCCCGAGGCATCGATGCGTCGGTTGCCGCGCAGGCCGAGATCGCGATCGACCTCTGCGATGTTGTGTTGTTCGTCGTTGACTCTCGTGTTGGTGCGACCTCTACCGACGAGCAAGTGGTGCAGTTGCTGCGCCGCACAAACAAGCCGGTGTTTCTCGTCGCGAATAAGGTTGACGACGCGATTCAGGAGCCCGAGGCCGCGGTGCTCTGGTCGCTCGGTCTCGGCGAGCCGTGGCCGGTTTCGGCGCTGCACGGGCGTGGCGTTGCTGACCTGCTCGACGCTGTGCTGAAAGCGATGCCCGACGAGTCGGCGGTCGCGAAGCCGAAGCTCGGTGGCCCGCGCCGCGTGGCGCTGCTTGGCCGCCCGAACGTGGGCAAGTCGAGCCTCTTGAACAAGGCCGCTGGTGAAGAGCGCGTGGTCGTGAACGACCTTGCTGGCACCACCCGTGACCCCGTTGACGAGCAGGTTGAGATCGCGGGCCGCGTCTGGACCTTCGTCGACACCGCGGGCATTCGTCGTCGTGTGCACCTGCAGCAGGGCGCCGACTTTTACGCGTCACTGCGCACCGCAGCCGCGCTCGAAAAAGCCGAGGTCGCTGTGGTGCTCTTCGACGTGACGCAGCCCATCAGCGACCAAGATTTGCGCATCGTTGACCTGGTGCTCGAGTCGGGGCGCGCACTCGTGCTCGCGTTCAATAAGTGGGACCTGCTCGACGATGACCGCCGCAAGTACCTCGAGCGTGAGATCGAGCAAGACCTCGGCCACGTGGCCTGGGCGCCTCGCGTGAACCTCTCGGCGCGCACCGGTCGCCACCTCGAGAAACTCGTGCCGGCAATCGAGACTGCGCTTGAGTCGTGGGACACGCGTATTCCTACGGGCAAGTTCAATGCGTTCGTTGCCGAGCTGGTGCAGGAGCACCCTCACCCCCTTCGTGGCGGTAAGCAACCTCGCATTCTCTTCGGTACCCAGGTGCAAAACCGCCCGCCAACCTTCGTGCTCTTCACGACGGGCTTCCTTGACCCCGGCTACCGCCGATTCATTCAGCGTCGCTTGCGCGAGCGCTACGGCTTTGACGGCAGCCCGATTCAACTGAATATGCGCATTCGTGAAAAAAGGGAACGGCGCTAGCCGGTCGCTTCTCTACGAGGGTTAATGTTCAGCAAACGTGAGGTCGCTCAGCGGCTAGATATCTCGGTAGAGATGGCTACCAGGCACGGTATTCCGGGCTGCATGAGCGATGCGGCATTTGCGGAGCTTGAGGCGAACCCACCTGCATGGCTGCTGCAGTCGCGGGCGAATCGTAAATCAGGTGCGCGGCCGGTGTGGGTGAGCCTCAGCTGCGACGTGTGTGGCTTCACCGAGACGCTGCGCCCCAAGAAGTGGTGGCCAGAGTTCACGTACCTCAGCTGCTTGCATCATTCACCCGGAGACCTCGCGCCACCCACTGCTGGCTATTATCGACAAGAGGTGCATGGTGTGGGTAGCCGGTTTGTTGGTCTGGTTGACAGCGAGGATTAGGCTTCACCCGAGGTAGCCGCATGAACCGCGCGGGCATGTACGCCGCAGTCGGCTCATACATGGTGCGCGTCTATCGTTTGCATGACCTGCGTTTCACCAGATACCCGAAGATCTGGCTCACGACGGTGCTCGCAGTCGCGATCTACGCAAACTTCTTCACGCACCACTTTATTTTCGACCTGCGCTGGTGCGTGGCTCTATCCAAATCAAGAAGCCGGCTGGCAGCTGGTCTTGCCGCAGAAGCTTGTGTCGTGGTTCTTGTTGATGATCATTTCGGTGGTCATGGTCACCTGGGTTTACCCGCCGAGGTCGCCGGGCGACGAGGATCAGCTCGCAGCGTAGGCGCTGTGCCTACTCGAGCTGCGCCGCGCCGGGCGTCGCGGGTGGCCAACGCTCGAAGTTGAATGCCACAGCACCGCAGGTCGTGAAGACGGGCGCTACAGGCACGAGACTCTGAAGCTCACTACGCCACGTTGCCAGGCCCGAGGCGCCAATCGGTAGCAGCCTGCTGCTGGTTCCAAAAGTCTGAGAAGCGGCCGCCCGCATGAAGCAGTTCGTCGATGGACCCCTGCTCGACGATGCGCCCCTCTTCGACGAACACGACGCGATCGGCAGCACGGATGCTGCTGAGCCGGTGCGCAACGATGACGCGGGTGCGCTTGGTCGGGTCGCCGCTCAGCGCCGCCGCGATCGCCGCTTCGTTCTCAGCGTCGAGCGCGCTCGTGGCCTCGTCTACGAGCAGGACTGGGGCCGGCTTCACCAGTGCCCGAGCGATAGAGACGCGCTGGCGCTCGCCTCCAGAGAGCGAACTGCCTGCCTCGCCGACCCGGCTGTTCCAGCCATCGGGCAAATTCGCGACGATCGTGTCCACCCTGGCGAGGGCAGCCGCAGCTGACACGGCTTCGGCACCAGCTCGACATCTTCGAACAGGGTGTCACTGCGCAGATGCACGCGCACGAAGTTCTGAGTGAGCTGCTCTTTCGAGACGACGGTCGCGAGGTGGTCGCGAGCCTGCGTCAGGCGCATCAGGGCGCCGTTGAAGCCGCGCTTCGCCATTTGGTGTCCTCTCTCGAAGGGCAGCAGGTTCGATACCGAACCCAGGTAACCCTAGCAATCATCTGATGAATGGGGCAAGCGGTGGCGAAAGGGACCATGACGAAGGGCTCCACAGGCGGCGATACGGTGAAGGCGCTCTGGCAGGGGCTTTTGAAGGTCTTACGAGATGGCCGGCGCGTGAGTGCGCTGTGTGAGCTCCTGTGGCCCAGTGGCTCTGCCCGTCATCCGGCTGCGGGAGTTCTGCATACCATGCATTTCATTGCGTGCGAGATATGCAGTATGTGCGAGATTCTGGCTGAAATTCTCGTGCACAATGCATATCTCGTACGCAGTGCAGACCCCACGGGCACGCAGGTTCAGTTCGGCTCGAATGACACTAGGCTTGGCGGTATGAGCGATCGCATCAGTACCGCCGACCTCTACGATGAGCGCGGCGAAGAACTCCAATCGGTAAGCACCCAGTTTTTGAACCTGGGGGGCAACACCCAATTTGCCGGCCCGGTAAGAACTGTTCGCTGCCACCGTGACAACGCGCTGCTAAAGTCGATTCTTGGTACGCCCGGTGAAGGTGCAGTGCTCGTGGTCGACGGTGGCGGGGCACTTGAAAGCGCGCTCGTTGGCGACATCATCGCCCAGCTCGGTGTTGACAACGGTTGGGCGGGCATCGTGGTGCACGGAGTGATTCGCGACCGCGTGGTCATCGGCACGCTGCCAATTGGTCTCAAAGCACTCGGTTCGAACCCGCAGAAGTCGAGCAAGACTGGGGCAGGCGAGGCAGACGTGCCTGTGAGTTTTGGGGGAGTCACCTTCAGGCCGGGCGCAATGCTATTCAGCGACGAAGACGGTATTCTCGTTGAGCACTAGCGAGGCGCATCCGGGGGCCGTAGCACGCGCCACTCAGCCCGCTGAAGACCTCGTGGCCAAGCGGCGGCTTGAACGCAGGCGAGTGCTGATCCCTTTCTTGCCGTATGCGATCATCTCGATCGTGCACTGCATGCTCATCATCTTCAAGTTGCCGGGCAGCGGTTTTGAAACCAAACAACTCTTGATGCCGGCACTTGCTCTTGCCGCGGTGTGGTCGATGTGGCGAGTTCGCCCGTGGCAGCGCAGCGCGATGGTGCTTCTGCTGGTCGCGCTGACAGCGTCGTGGATCGGTGATGGCGCGGGGTTGTTCTTTGCTAGCCTGCCCACGCTTCCGACGATGATCGGCTTCTTCGCGATCGCCCACCTCGCGTACATCGTGCTGTTCTGGCGGGCGCCGGGTATTGCCGAGCCAAAACGGGTGCCGTGGTGGGCGCTCGTATATACGGTGTGGTGGGTGGTCACGCTTGTCGTAGTTGGGCCGCACGCCGGAGCGCTGTTTGCTCCTCTTGCAATATACGGTGTCGTGCTTGGGCTCACGGCAGCTTTGTCGACGCGGTTCGGGCGGCTGGTCGCTTGTGGCGGCGCGTTCTTTCTCGTCTCAGACACGTTCATCGCCCTGAAAGAGTTTATGGGAGTGCCAGCCTGGCTTGGCGATCTCGTGATCATGCCGACCTACACTCTGGGGCAGGGGCTCATTGTATTTGGCACGGTGATCTTATTGCGCCGTAGGGCTCGTAGCTTTGGGAGTATCGACAGCTGAGCTCGCTCGGTCTCGACAAACTCGACAGGCGCACCCGTCAGCTAAGTTTCGCGATGTGCCCCTCAGCAAGCAGCCTGTCGATGGCTGCGCGATCCTCGCTTAAAATTGGCAGCAACAACGGCCAGCTCGCGGCGAAACCGGGGTGCAGTTCGTAGTGCTCGACCCTGTCAACGGCTACCCATTCGAGCGCGTGGCTCTCTGCATCTGTGATCTCGGGTTCGAACGGCGAGGTGACATCTGCAATGATCGTCGTGTATGACCAACCACCGCGATCGATCACGTAGCTGAATCGTGGTGCGACCGCTTCGAAGGGCACCCCAGCCTCTTCGTGAGACTCTCGAATCGCTGCGTCGGTGGCAGTCTCGTGCTCGTGGCGGGCGCCGCCGGGAATGCCCCAGGTGCCACCGTGATCGCTCCAGCTCACGCGGTGCTGTAAGAGGATGCCGCGAGTTGGATCGTGGGCGAGTAAACCCGCGGCACCGAAGCGACCCCAGTAACGTGAACCGTCTGCTGCTACGACCCATGCGTCGCCCGGGTTTCTGAGGTCGCTCATGAATCAAGAGTATTGCACTGGCCGGGGTGCAGAGTGAACGGGTGAATATGGTGCTCAAGGTGAGGGGGGCCGAAACTCTGCTAAGGTAAGAAGGTTGCCGTAGAACGGCCGCGGAAAGAGAGAGCTGCAGCATCCTGCTGTGGGCGCCGCGCAACAAACAAAGGAGAACACGTATGTCACTTGCACCCGAGGTGAAGAAGTCGATTATCGATGAGTACGCAACTAAGCCGGGCGACACTGGTTCTCCGGAGGTTCAGGTTGCAATTCTTACCCAGCGCATCAAAGACCTGACCGAGCACCTCAAGGAGCACAAGCACGACCACCACTCGCGTCGTGGTCTGCTGCTGCTTGTCGGTCAGCGCCGTCGCCTGCTTGGTTACCTGCAGAACATCGACATCGCCCGCTACCGCTCACTTATCGAGCGCTTGGGTCTGCGTCGCTAAGACTTCACTCAGCCTGGGGCGCCGTCTCTTCTTCGGAAGAGCGGCGCTTCTTGCGTTTGTGCGACCTTGATGTGCGCTGAGCGATAGCATTGCAGAATGACCCACAGGAAGCACACGCTGATTCCATGGGTCGTATGGATCGTTGCTGCGTTTTCGTACTCGGTTGCGATATTGAACAGGTCATCGCTTTCGTCGCTTGGTCCTGCTGCGCAGCAGCATTTTGACATCGATGCAACTACGCTGTCGGCGTTCGCAGTAATTCAACTTGTGGTCTATGCATCAATGCAGATTCCAGTGGGCGTACTGCTCGACCGGTACGGTGCAACAGCGCTGATCTTGTGCGGCGGGGTGTTCATGATGCTGGGGCAAATTGCCATGGCGACGGTGCACGATGTTGGTCTTGCGATTCTGGCGCGTGTGCTCGTGGGCACAGGTGATGCGTGCACCTTCATCAGCGTAATGCGCATGCTTCCAGAGTGGTTCTCGGTGAGGCAGTTGCCAATTTTGGGTCAGTTAACTGGACTGATTGGTCAGGCTGGTCAGCTGGTCTCAGTGACGCCACTTGCGCTGCTTGTGGGAGCGTACGGCTGGGCATCAGGGTTTATCGGCATTGCTGCAGTGGGGTTGTTTGTATCGCTCGTCGGGTTGTGCGTGCTACGTGACAGACCCGGCGAAGGCACAATGTTTGAGCGTATGACGGGGCGTATCGGCTCGGTGAGTCGCAACGCGAAGCCACTCGGCAAACAACACGGAGCAGGAGTGCCTGTTGGGGTGGGGCCACCGGAGACAGCGCTCCTATCTGCCTTTCCTGAGTCTGATCGTAAGACCAAGCGGCGCAAGAGACCCCTGCCGATGATGGGCTTTTGGCATCGTATTCGGCGGCTGTTGAGTGTTCCGGGCGTTCGTCTTGCATACTGGGTGCATTTCACGTCACCGTTCTCAGCGACTGCGTTTGTGTTGCTCTGGGGCACCCCTTTTCTCACAGGCGGTCTTGGCCTTGAGCGAGCTGAAGCGGGTGGGTTGCTCAGCCTGACGGTGGTCTCGGGCATGGTAGCTGGCCTGTTGCTCGGGCCGCTGAGCTCTCGCTTTGCTGAGAATCGTGTCTACATCAATCTAGGTATTGTGGTTGCGATCGCACTGTGCTGGATCGCGGTATTGCTGTGGCCAGGTGTGCCACCAATTTGGTTGCTGGCTGCGTTGATGATCACGATTTCAGTCGGGGGGCCAGCATCGATGATCGCGTTTGAAGTTGGTCGCTCTCATACACCCCGTACCTTTGCTGGTTTGAGCACAGGCCTCGTGAATACT
>JAPXTT010000061.1:0-7061 GCA_033812395.1 Leucobacter sp.
ACCGCACCAAAGGCGCGCTGGTTAAAGATGGTGCCCTCAGTAGCAAACGTCGCGAGCCGCCAGACGAAGATCAGCCCAGCCTGTGTGCAGATCACAAAAGAGAAGACGCAGCTCCAGAGCACGACCATGACCCCTGCATCGTCACCGAACTCATCGGTCAGACTCTCGCCCATTCCCATCGTGATGAGCACCTGAAACGCGACGAGCGCGAGCAGAAGCAGCGCAATCAACGCCTTGAGTGCAACAGTAATACCTCTCCGCACGACTAATCCAATCGTTTAACGATCTATTTATATCGATAAACGATACGCACTTAAGTTCGACTGCGCAACTTCGACACACCGCCACGACCAGCCGCCACCCCACGAGCAGCAGCCCAAGGGCGCCGGTCGCTACAAGCACAAAGGCTAATGGCGCACCCCCATCGGTGAACACCACTCGAAGCACCATGCCCAGGGCGAGCGTGCCGAGCCAGACGGGTACTCCGCAGCGCAGAACGGCAAACGGTCGGCGCCACACAAGTGCAGCGATCCAGCTCAGCGCGAGTGCAAACAAATACGGCCAGGCAGTGCTCCACAACCCCGTAAACGTCGCAGCTTCTTCGTGCTGTGACCGCCCGGCCGCAGCAAACGCCACGACGCAGAACATGTCGGCCAACGCGGCTCCTACGACGAGCAGCAGCCGCGATCCTTTGCTGTTCGAATTCGTTATCACCCAGATAGTCTCGCACGAGCATCTGAGCAAACGACTAAACTAGTGGGGTTGACCATCAGGCACCAAGGCTTGGCAATGCGGGTACAGATCGCGGCCTCGCCGACTACGCGGTGCCGCCCATATTGACCCCGGAGACCAGGCATGAGCGTGATTCCAGACAAACCCCAACTCGAAGGCCTCGAAGCAAAATGGGGTGCCGTATGGGAAGAGCAGGGAACCTATCGCTTCGACCGTACGGGCACTGACGGCTCGGTGATCGATCGCAGCTGCGTTTACAGCATCGACACGCCGCCCCCAACCGCGTCTGGTTCGCTGCACGTCGGCCACGTCTTCAGCTACACGCACACCGACACTGTCGCACGCTTTCAGCGCATGCGCGGCAAGCGCGTCTTCTACCCGATGGGTTGGGACGACAACGGTCTGCCGACCGAGCGCCGCGTGCAGAATTACTACGGTGTGCGCTGCGACCCGTCACTCCCCTACGTCGAAGGCTTCGTGCCCCCGCATGAGGGTGGCGACGGCAAGAGCATCAAGGCGGCCGATCAGCAGCCGATCTCGCGTCGCAACTTCATCGAGCTTTGCGAGCGCCTGACAATCGAAGACGAGAAGCAGTTCGAAGATCTGTGGCGCACCCTCGGTCTCTCAGTCGATTGGACACAGACCTACCGCACTATCGGCGCAGACTCGCTTCGCGCCTCACAACTCGCGTTCATTCGCAACGTCGAACGCGGCGAGGCTTACCAGGCGCAGGCGCCGACACTTTGGGACGTAACATTCCGCACCGCGGTAGCTCAGGCAGAGCTCGAAGATCGCGAGCAGCCGAGCGCGTACCATGCACTCGCATTTCACCGTACCGACGGCCAAGGCGATATTGTCATCGACACGACGCGCCCTGAGTTGCTCGCGGCATGTGTCGCGCTCGTCGCACACCCTGATGATGAGCGCTATCAGCCGCTCTTCGGCTCGACCGTCACGACCCCGGTCTTCGGTGTCGAGGTGCCCGTGCTCGCACACCACCTTGCCCAGAAAGACAAGGGCACCGGCATCGCTATGATCTGCACCTTCGGCGACGTCACCGATGTTGTGTGGTGGCGCGAGCTCGACCTGCCCAACCGCGCGATTCTCGGCTTCGACGGCCGCGTCATCAGCGAGGCCCCCGAGGCGATCACCAGCGAGGTCGGCCGCGAGGCTTTCGCACAGATCGCGGGTAAGACAGTGTTCAGCGCAAAGCAGACCATGGTAGAACTGCTGCAGGCATCGGGCGAGCTGCAGGGCGAGATTCGCAAGATTAATCACCCTGTCAAGTTCTTCGAAAAGGGCGACAAGCCCCTCGAGATCGTGTCGACACGTCAGTGGTACATCAAAAACGGCGCCCGTGACGAAGAGCTTCGTGAGCGACTGCTGGCACACGGCAAAGAGCTCGAGTGGCATCCAGACTTCATGCGGGTGCGCTACGAGAATTGGGTAGAAGGCCTCTCTGGTGACTGGCTGATCTCACGCCAACGCTTCTTCGGCGTGCCTATTCCGGTCTGGTACCCGCTAGATGGCGACGGCAACCCGGTGTTCGACCAGCCGCTGCTGCCAGAGCTCTCGCAGCTACCCGTTGACCCCTCGAGCGACGTGCCTACCGGCTTCACCGAGGCTCAGCGCGGCGTTGCCGGCGGCTTCCAGGGCGAGGTCGACGTGATGGACACCTGGGCCACCTCGTCACTCACCCCACAGCTCGCGGGCGGCTGGGAGCGCGACAGTGCACTCTTCGACCTGGTGTACCCGTTCGACCTACGCCCCCAGGGCCAAGACATCATTCGCACCTGGCTGTTCTCTACACTACTGCGCAGCGAACTCGAGGCGGGCACCCTCCCCTGGCGCCATGCGGGCATCTCAGGTTGGATTCTCGACCCCGATCGCAAGAAGATGTCGAAGTCGAAGGGCAACGTCGTCACCCCCGCCGGTATGCTCGAGCAGCACGGCTCTGACGCGGTGCGCTACTGGGCAGCATCGGCAAAGCTCGGCACCGATGCTTCGTTCGACCCACAGAACCCCACGCAGATCAAGATCGGCCGTCGCCTCGCGATCAAGCTCTTGAACGCCGCGAAGTTCACGCTCTCGTTTGACGACTCGGCAGCAGGCACCGTGACCGAGGCGCTCGATCGTGCGATGCTCGCAAACCTCGCGCAGGTCGTCGAGCAGGCAACCCGCGCCTTCGAGAACTACGATCACGCGCGCGCACTCGAGCTCACCGAGTCGTTCTTCTGGACCTTCTGCGACGACTACCTCGAACTCGTGAAGGAGCGCGCGCACGGTGGCCAGGGCCAGCCACAGGCGTCTGCAGTCACCGCGCTGCGCGCCGCACTTTCAGTGTTTACCCGTCTGCTCGCTCCGTTCTTGCCCTACGCCACCGAAGAGGTATGGTCATGGTTCAAAGCGGGATCGGTGCACACCGCCGCATGGCCTGAGGCCTCCGAGGCACTCACCCTCTCTGGTGACGACGCTGACCCTGACCTGCTCGCTCTTGTCGGCCGCGCGCTCATCGGTGTTCGCGGCGCAAAGACCGCTGCGAAGGCATCGCAGAAGACGCCCGTCGAACTCGCGATCGTGCACGCACCCGCCGCCGACGCCGATCGCCTGCGACTAGCGTCAGACGATCTGGCAGGCGTAGGTCGCATCACCGAGCTGCGCATCGAGGCCGCAGACGTCGACTCAGTCACGGTAAGCGAGATTCGTCTCGCCCCAACCGAGGCCACAGGCTAGGCTCGCGCATGCGGTTGGGGGCACGCTGGCTGGTGGGTGAACCACCGCACCGCAGCGTGCCCTCAAATTTGCATGAGCTAATCGCAGCGCAAGAGGCAGCACACCCAGGTGCGTACGCTTGGACCCTCACTTGGCTCGAGGGCAGACCTCGCTGCGCACTCGATGACGTTGCCCTCGTGACTCTCGATGCCGCAGGGCAAGCGATACTTGTCGATGATTCTGACGATGACGATGACGATTGGTTGGACTCACCATGAACACCCGGAGGCCCTCGATGTACCACCGCAAGCAGCACCTATTGAAGCCACTAGTCGGTGCGGGTGCGGCCGCGGCGCTCATGTTTGGCCTCGTGGCTTGTGCGCCTGAGCCCGGAGAGGCTGCGGGGAGCATCGACAAAGAGAAGCAGACTACCAGCCCAGAGACAGAGTGGGGTGGGCAGGATCAGCCAGAGGAAGTGTTGCAGACCACACTGCCTGAGAGCTTTCCCGTCGATATGTTCGTGGCACCAGCGGGCTCTGAGGTTTATAACACTGGTGAGCGAGGTGCAGACCAGTGGTTCTTGGTACTGCGCGCGGCAGATGCCGTCGCAGCGACCACCACCTGGGATGCCATCGTAGCCACGAATGGGTTCGTGATCACCGACCAGGTTGAGACCACCGAGGGTGGCGTTTCTGCGACTCTGAGCACTGCTACCCTCACCGTGCAGGCGCTCACGATTCCGCAAAATGACGGGAGTGTGCTGCTGAACTACGACCTGCAGCGCATGGCTGAGTAATTACAGGCGCTCAACGCATTGCACCGAGAGTTGCCCAGAGAGATGCCCTAAGCGCTGCGCTCGGAGCTGCTAGCGGCGCTGAGCACTCGAGGCGCGGCTTCACCGAGCACTGCCTCACGCGTCACAATCACCTTAGTTATTTCACTGTTCGAGGGCACATCGAACATCACCGGGCCGAGCACGTCTTCAAGAATGGCACGAAGCCCACGAGCACCGGTTTTACGATCAACTGCCAATTGAGCAATGGCTTCGAGTGATGCGGGTTCAAACTCGAGGCCGACCCCGTCAAGCTCGAACATGCGCTGATACTGCTTCACTAGAGCATTCTTTGGCTCGTTTAGAATGCGAACGAGTGCATCAATATCGAGTGGCTCTACGGTCGCAATAACAGGTAGTCGCCCGATAAATTCGGGAATTAGACCGAACTTGTGCAGATCTTCTGGTTGGACCTTCGAGAGCAACTCAGCCTCATTGCGCTTGCTTGTCACAGGCGCGCCAAAGCCAATGCCACCCTTACCCAGACGAGTCGCGATGATCTCTTCAAGACCAGCAAATGCGCCCGCAACAATGAAGAGCACGTTCGTTGTGTCGAGCTGAATAAACTCTTGATTTGGGTGCTTTCGCCCGCCCTGTGGCGGAATCGAAGCCACCGTGCCCTCGAGAATCTTGAGCAGCGCTTGCTGCACACCCTCACCCGAAACGTCTCGGGTAATTGATGGGTTCTCGGCCTTTCGAGTAATCTTATCGACCTCGTCGATGTAGATAATGCCCATCTCGGCACGGGCAATATCGTAATCAGCCGCCTGCAAGAGTTTGAGAAGAATGTTCTCGACGTCTTCACCAACATAGCCGGCTTCAGTGAGGGCGGTCGCGTCAGCAACCGCAAATGGCACGTTCAGCTGGCGCGCGAGAGACTGTGCAAGATAGGTTTTACCGCAACCCGTCGGGCCGAGCATCAGAATGTTCGACTTCGCAATCTCAACCTGATCTGCGATTGCTTCAGCACTCGCGAGAGACTTGGTGGCACGCACACGCTTGTAATGGTTGTACACAGCAACTGCGAGCGACTGCTTCGCCCGGTCTTGGCCAATCACGTACTGATCGAGAAAATCAGCAATCTCACGCGGTTTGTGCAGAGCAAACTCACTCTGCTCGGTGGCTGAGTGTTCGGCAAGTCGTTCTTCGATGATCTCGTTGCACAACCCGACGCATTCATCACAAATATAAATCTGTGGCCCAGCGATCAGCTGCTGCACTTGCTTCTGAGATTTGCCACAGAACGAACACTTGAGCAATTCACTGCTCTCAATTTTCGCCATTTGCGCCTCCCAAGATATGAATGAAATTATCGATCGTTGCGAGCCTAACCGGCACCACCGACATTCAGGTTTCCGGCACGCCGCGCCTCACAGATCGGCGTACCGGAACCGTCTTCAGCTTACTGACCGAGAACCGGCTGTGGGTTCTTACGACTCGTCAGCACCTGGTCGATCAGACCGTACTCAAGCGCCTCGTTTGCGTCGAGGATTTTGTCACGATCGATGTCACGGTTGACCTCTTCAACAGTTCGCTTCGAATGCTTTGACAGTGTGGTCTCTAGCCATTCGCGCATACGCATGATCTCACGTGCTTGAATCTCAATGTCGCTGGCCTGGCCGTGCCCACCCTGCCCCGTCGACGGCTGGTGAATCAGCACGCGCGCATTTGGAAGCGCAAGTCGTTTACCTGGGGTGCCGCCAGCCAGCAGCACTGCAGCGGCCGAGGCAGCCTGCCCAAGGCAGACTGTTTGAATATGCGGCTTGATGTACTGCATCGTGTCGTAAATCGCAGTCATCGCGGTGAACGAACCACCCGGCGAGTTGATATACATGATGATGTCTCGCTCGGTATCTTTGCTTTCGAGCACGAGCAACTGCGCCATGATGTCATCTGCCGAGGTGTCGTCAACCTGCACGCCGAGAAAGATAATACGATCTTCAAACAGCTTTGCGTACGGGTCAGTGAAACGAGTGCCGTAGGTGGTGCGCTCTTCAAACTGCGGCAATACGTAACGGGCGTTCGGCATCATCAAGGGCGAGACGCCTGCCTGTGGTTGAGTGTTATGCATCAATGTCTCCTGTGCCTTACGTACTACTTCTTGGTGCCGCCGCCACCGACGACGTCGCTTGCCGAGTCGCGAATGAAATCAACGAAGCCGTACTCGAGCGCCTCTTCAGCGCTAAACCAACGGTCGCGGTCACCGTCTGCGTTGACCTGCTCAACGGTCTTACCGGTCTGCGAAGCAGTGATTTCAGCCAGGCGGTTCTTCATCGAGGTGATGAGCTGTGCCTGCGTCTGAATGTCACTCGCGGTGCCGCCAAAGCCGCCGTGCGGTTGGTGCAGCAACACTCGGGCGTTCGGGGTGATGTAGCGCTTGCCCTTTGTGCCTGCAGTAAGCAAGAACTGCCCCATCGAGGCCGCCATTCCGATGCCCACGGTGACGATATCGTTCGGCACAAAGCTCATCGTGTCGTAGATCGCCATGCCAGCGGTGATTGAGCCACCGGGTGAGTTGATGTAGAGGTAGATGTCAGCCTCAGGATCTTCTGCCGCAAGCAGCAAAATCTTGGCGCAGATCTCGTTCGCGTTCTCATCGCGCACCTCTGACCCAAGCCAAATGATGCGGTCCTTCAACAGTCGCTCGAACACACTGTTCGGCGCCATCGGTTCAGCCATAGCTGCACTCCTTCACTTTGTGCCTGATACGAGGCTACAGACTCACGGGCACGCAATCTGCTGTGTTCGCCCACGGCGTTTCTCGCGCGTTGGGCAAGTGTGAGTG
>JAPXTT010000062.1:0-6944 GCA_033812395.1 Leucobacter sp.
GCGGGAGTGACAGGGGGCGCGGGCGCGGGGGTGACAGGGCGCGGGCGGGCCCGCCGGCCGCACTCGCATCTGACTCACCACGACGGCATATGAGGTCACGGTAGACTAAAAGCTGGCATATATTCAGTCGGCACACAGAGGAGGCGCGCGTGGCATTGATCGTGCAGAAGTTTGGCGGATCCTCGGTAGCCGATGCCGAAAGCATCAAGCGAGTTGCCAAGCGCATCGTCGAAACCCGTCGCGCGGGCAACGATGTTGTCGTCGCAGTGAGCGCGATGGGCGACACGACAGATGAGCTGCTCGATTTGGCAGCAGATGTGACGCCGATTCCGGCACCACGCGAGCTCGACATGCTGCTGACCGCGGGCGAGCGCATCTCGATGGCGCTGCTCGCCATGGCCATCAAGGGCATGGGGGTCGACGCGCTCTCGTTCACGGGCAGCCAGGCCGGCATGATCACGACCGCAGAGCACGGCTCAGCCAAGATTGTCGACGTCACCCCGCGTCGCGTACGCGAGGCTCTCGACGAGGGATCAGTCGCGATCGTCGCCGGGTTTCAGGGTTTTAACCGCGGCACCGGTGACATCACCACGCTTGGTCGCGGGGGATCAGACACCACCGCCGTGGCGCTCGCCGCCGCCCTTGACGCAGATGTGTGCGAGATCTACACCGACGTCGACGGCATTTACACAACCGACCCTCGCGTCGTGTCGAGCGCCCGCAAGATCGACGCGATCACCTCGGAAGAGATGCTCGAGCTAGCCGCATCTGGCGCCAAAGTGCTGCACTTGCGCGCGGTCGAATACGCGAGGCGCCACGGTGTCGCGCTGCACGTTCGCTCGTCGTTCTCGAACGCCGAGGGCACAATCGTCTACGACCCGAAGAAGGGTCACCCGAAGGGGGAACAGGTGGAAGAGCCGATCATCACAGGTATCGCCTTTGAGAAGAGCGAAGCGAAGGTCACCGTGGGCGGCGTGCCTGACGTGCCGGGCAAGGCCGCGCAGATCTTCGAGCTTGTCGCGAAGACCAACGCAAACATTGACATGATCGTGCAGAACGTCTCTGCCGAGCACCGCACCGATATTTCGTTCACCGTGCCGCTCGCCGACGGGCGCAAGGTCGTTGAAGCGCTCGAGGCCGACCGCGAGGCAATCGGCTACGAACGCCTCGTCTACGACGACCAGATTGCGAAGGTCGCAGTGGTCGGTGCGGGCATGCGCGACGCCTCGGGTGTTTCGGCGCAGCTGTTTCGCGCCCTGTTTGACGCGGGCATCAACATCGAGATGATCTCGACCAGCGAGATTCGCATCTCGGTGGTCACCCGCGCCGACGTCATGGAGCACGCCGTGCGCGTGCTGCACACCGCATTTGGGCTCGACTCTGATGTCGAGGCGATCGTTCACGCCGGTACCGGCCGATAGGGGTTTACGTTATGACCGCTCAATTCAACATCGCCGTCGTCGGAGCCACCGGCCAGGTCGGCGCCGTCATGCGTCGCCTGCTCGACGAGCGCGACTTTCCGATCGCCTCGCTGCGCCTCTTCTCGAGCGCGCGCTCAGCGGGCAGCACTATCGAGTTTCGCGGCGAGCAGATCGTCGTCGAAGACGTGGCAACCGCCGACTTCGGCGGCATCGACATTGCGCTGTTCTCTGCCGGCGGCGCGGCCTCGCGCGAGTATGCGCAGAAATTCGCCGACGCGGGCGCAATTGTCATCGATAACTCGAGCGCCTGGCGCATGGACCCGGCGGTGCCGCTCGTGGTCAGCGAGGTCAACCCGCACGCCATGGACGGCGTGATCGAGGCACGACGTGGCATCATCGCGAACCCCAACTGCACCACGATGGCAGCGATGCCCGCGCTCAAAGCGCTCGACGAGGCCGCCGGTCTTGAACGACTGATTGTGACGACCTTTCAGGCGGTCTCGGGCTCAGGTCTTGCCGGTGCGCGCGAGCTCGCGGTGCAGGTCGTAGCTGCGGTTGAGCAGGGCGGCATCGAGGGCCTCGTGCACGATGGTGCGGCAGTAGAGTTTCCGGCCCCCGAGGTCTACACCAAGACCATCGCGTTCGACGTGCTACCGCTCGCCGGCTCGATTGTCGAAGACGGCCAGGGCGAGACCGACGAAGAGAAGAAGCTGCGCAACGAGAGCCGCAAGATTCTCGAGCTGCCCGAGTTGCTCGTGTCGGGCACCTGCGTGCGCGTGCCCGTGTTTACCGGCCACTCGCTCGCGATCAACGCCGAGTTCTCTTCGCCGATCTCGGCAGACCGCGCGCGTGAAGTGCTGGCTGGGGCGCCTGGCGTCGAGCTGAGCGACGTGCCTACCCCGCTCGAGGCTGCAGGCAGCGACCCGTCGTTTGTCGGCCGCATTCGCGAGGATCAAAGCGCCCCTGCAGGCCGAGGCCTGACGATGTTCATCTCGAACGACAACCTGCGCAAGGGGGCTGCGCTGAATGCGGTGCAGATCGCCGAGGTTGTGGCGGGGCGGCTGGCTGGCTAAACCCGGCCCCGGGCGGGGCCTAGCGCTCGGCCTCGAGCGTGATGAGGCTCGCCTCTGGGCGGCAAGCGAAGCGTATCGGCGCAAACACCGAAGCACCGAGACCCGCGCTGACGTTCAAGAAGGCGGCGTGCTCGGCGTCATACCAAACGCTCAGGCCGCGAGCCTGTGCCACGGGCAAGTCGCAGTTAGAGGTGAGCGCACCCAAGCCCGGCACGCGCACCTGCCCGCCGTGGGTGTGGCCTGCAAAGATCGCAGCCACGTTGCGGTCGAGCAGTTGACCCAGCGCGTGCTGGTACGGCGCGTGCACCACGCCGAGGCGTACCGGAGTCGCAGCAGCGCCGCCAGAGGCCGCAGTGCGTGAAGCGACGGCATCTGCGCTGATCTCTGCAATCGAGGCGTCAAGTGCTGCCGCATCGTCGTAGCCGATGTGCGGGTCATTGAGCCCCACAAACTCAAGCTCGGTGCCGCGAAGATTGAGGCGCGCGGCGCGATTGTTGAGGTCGATGAGGCCAAGCTCGGTCATGCCCCGGGTGAGCGCAGCATTGTCGAGGTCGGGGGTGCGTTTGCCGGTGCTGCTGGGAGCGCTCAGGTAGACGAACGGGTTCTTCGCGATTGGCGAGTAGTAGTCGTTTGAGCCGTGCACAAACACGCCAGCGACTCCCGCATCAGTGAATGCGCGCAGCGTATGCAGCAAGGGGCCGCGGGCAAAGCGGTGCCCCATCAGGTCGCCGGTGAGCACCACCAGGTCGGGGCGCAGCTCGACGAGGCTGCGCACCCAGTCGATCTTGCGGTGCTGCCAGGGCGCAAGGTGCAGGTCGCTGAGCTGCAGCACCCTGAGCGGCGACGACCCTTCGGGCAGCACGGGCAGGGTGTGCCTGCGCAGCGTGAATAGCCGTGGCTCGACGAGCGTCGACCAGGCGGCGACGCCGAGTGCTGCGGCACCGAGGGTTGCTGCAACGCGCGATAAGCCGCCGCGAGGTGCGGCGACGCCGAGGGTTGCCGCACCGCGCGATACACCACCGCGCGATGCCGCAACCTGCCCCCGACCTGCCCTGCTTACGGTACGCACTTGACGAACAGGGTGACTTGGTTTGCAGGGTTCGCAGCCTGGCCCTCACCAGGGTTTACGCCTTGCACGGTCTTGTTGGGGCCAGCGGGTTGTGTCGGTGTGGGGTTTGTAGAGCACTCGAGGCTCACATTGCTGAACCCGGCACCCGCCAGGGTAGCCTTTGCCGAGCTGGCAGTCACACCAACCAGCCCGCCAGGAATTACCTTCAGGGCGCCGTTGCTGACGTAGACGGTGATGTCTGAGCCGCGACCCGCCTCGCCAGCGGGGTTGGTGCTTGCCACGAGACCGGCCGCGATATTCGAGTCGACCTCGCCGCCGTTGACCACGCCAAAGCCGGCCGCGGTCAAGATCTGCTCGGCCTCGGCATAGGACTTTCCGGTCACATCGGGCACACCGACCATTACCCGCTCGGTGGCGGTTCGTGGCGGGTCAGGAAACGCTACGCCACCGTAGCGGGCATCAGCGGCGTTCATCGCGGCGTTATAGATGACACGTTCTGGTCGCCCAAGGCCGGTGCTGTTCAGCGATACCTTGCCAACCACGTTGCCCGTCCAGACCGCGGTTGCCACGGTGCTGCTGCCGCCGGTGTTCCAGCGATCAACGGCGCTGTCGGTGGTGCCCGACTTGCCGAAGTGAGGTACGCCGTAGTTTGAGCGTGAGTGCGTCATGGTGCCGTTTTGCACCACACCCTGAAGGGCGTACAACACGCCGGCCGCAACGTCGGGCGAAATCGCCTCGCCGCACTTGCTCTTCGTGAAGGCGACCTCTTTGCCCTCGACGTCGACGATTGAGTCGATCGGCACCGGCGTGCAGAAGACGCCGTTCGCTGCGAATGCAGCGTTTGCGGCGGCCATGGTGAGCGGCGCGATTTCGTCGGTGCCCGCGAAGGCAAGCGACGGCACGATGGTCAGGTTGCGGGTGCCCGCATTCGAGGTGCCACTGTCTTCGGGCATCTCGATGGCGCGGTGCACGCCGAGGCTCTCGGCCATCTTCACCGTGTCGCAAAGATCAAGCTTTTGCTGCATCGAAACAAACACGCCGTTGAGCGACTGCGCAGTGCCGCGCATCACGGTGGTGTTGCCGGGGGTCTCACCCGCGTCATTCTTGAACGTGTAGTTGCCGCCGCCGTAGACGCCACCGAGGCAGCTCGCCTTAAATGAGTTGAGGTTGACGGTGCGGCCGTTGCCGTTCACGCTGTCATTGACCGAGTTGCCCGCGCGAATCCACTCTGCGAGGGTGAACACCTTCATGGTCGAGCCAACCTGGAAGCCGCTCGAGCCGCCGTACTCGTAGTCAGTGTTGTAGTTGATGCTGGTGTAGCCGGGGTTTGCTGCGAGCACGTCAGGGTCGGCACTGAACGGCCTATTCTGTGCCATCATGAGCACGCGCCCAGTGCCAGCCTGCACGCTCGATGCTGCGGCGCCAATATCGATGCCGTCCATGACTTGAGGTATCTCGCTGCGAATCGCCTCGAGCGTTTGCGCCTGCATGTCGAGGTCGATTGTGGTCGTGATCTGGTACCCGCCACGCAAGAAGTTGAAGTGGCGTTCTTCAGGGGTGTTGCCAAACGCCGGGTCGAGCTCAATGTAGCGCTGCACGTAGTCGCAGAAGTGCCCCAGGCCGTAGTTGCTCTCTGCGACCGAGCACCCTGACTCGCGGTAGACGCGGTTGGGCACCACATCGGTGGCGACCGCCTCGTCGTATTGCTGCTGGGTGATGCGCTTCGCGTCGAGCATACGCTTCAGTACGTAATCGCGGCGCTCTTGGTTGGCCGCGATGTTTTCGTCGTCGCTGAGGTTCAAGGTTGATGGGTACTGCACGATGCCAACGAGGCTTGCAGCCTCAGCCAGGGTGAGGTCTTTTGCTGACTTGCCGTAGTAAGACTGTGCAGCAGACTCGATGCCGTAGATGTTTCGGCCGAAGAGCGCGATGTTGAGATAGCCGAGCAAAATCTCGTCTTTTGAGTACTTTTTCTCGATGCTGACCGCGTAGCGAATCTCTTGCAGCTTGCGCTCTGTGGTCTGAGCCATGGCCTCTTCGTAGGCCTTCTCGCGCTCTTGTTCGTTGAGAATAGCCTCGGCTCGCTGCACCAACACGTTGCGCACGTACTGCATCGTGATGGTCGAGGCGCCGCCGGCGTCGCCGCCCTTCAGCTGCCCAAGAATGGCGCGGCCAAGACCCAGCACATCGACACCGTTGTGGGTGTAGAAACGAGGGTCTTCTGTTGCGACCGCGGCGTCTTTCACGTACTGCGAGATGCCGTCCCACCCGACCATCTCGCGGTTTTGCGCATAGAAATCAGCCAGTTTGACGCTCTCACCAGCAGAATTCACTGCGAGAATCGTTGAGGGCTGTGCCAGCTGGCCTGGGTCGAGGTGACCCGGAAGGTTCTCGAACACGCTGATTGCTGAGCTTGCCGCATAACCGCTCACAGCCACGACGGGAGTGACGGCGACGGTGACAAGCACACCAGCGATCACGCTCATAATCAGTGCGCCAATAAGGCCGCCAATAGCGCCGCTTGGGGTGCGAGGTTTCGCAGTGCGAACGTTGCCGCCGCGGGCACCCGGGTTAGAAGACGATGAAGCCATAAGATTAAGCGTAAGCGAAGCGGCTGAGAATTCCGCACGCCCGCGCAGTGCACCCACGCCTTTTGCCTGTCGTGTATGGGTCAAAAACGGGTGTTCGTGCAGTATTTCGAGACAACATGAAGGAGCCCTTGATGAGCGAACCGGCAGAGAACGGTAGCGAAATCGAGCCGACAAAGTGGGAGTACTTTGTGACCCCGCTGCTGCTGCACAACGAGGCAGCAATTCTCAACAACTGGGGTGCCCAGGGTTGGGAGCTCGTGCAGATTATTGAGGGCCCCGCCGGCGGCAACGTTGCATATTTGAAGAGAAAGGCTTGACTATGTCAGTAATTGAAGATCGCCTGCGCGAGCTGGGCTACGAGGTTCCTGAGGTTGCAGCTCCCGTGGCTGCATACGTACCCGCGCTGCGCCGCGGCAACCTCGTCTACACGAGCGGCCAGTTGCCGTTTGTCGACGGCGCCCTGCCCAAGACCGGTAAGGTCGGCGCTGAGGTCTCGGCCGAAGAGGCTGAAGAGTTGGCACGCCAGTGCGCGCTCAACGGTCTCGCCGCTGCCCGCGGCGTGCTCGGCTCGCTTGACAAGATCACTCAGGTCGTGAAGGTCACCGCATTCGTCGCGTCTGATCCGTCGTTCACCGGCCAGCCCACGGTCGCAAACGGCGCCTCGGTGTTTCTCGGTCGCGTCTTCGGCGACATGGGCATTCACGCACGCTCGGCAGTTGGCGTTTCGGTGCTGCCGCTTGATGCTCCTGTCGAGATCGAGTTCATCTTCGAAACCTCTGACTGACCGTCA
>JAPXTT010000063.1:0-6906 GCA_033812395.1 Leucobacter sp.
CCGACATTTACGGCTCGGTGGCCCAGCCATCAGCTTCTCGCAACCGAAAGAAGAGACGATGAGCACTGAATCCAGCGGCCGAGCGCCCAAGGCGCTGACCGAGAAGCAACAGGCGATCCTCGAATTCGTTTCTCGATCTGTCGAAAGCCGCGGCTACCCGCCGAGCATGCGCGAAATTGGCGATGCGGTCGGCCTTTCTTCACTTTCAAGCGTGACCCACCAGCTCAGCAGGCTTGAGCTCGCCGGCCACATTCGCCGCGACCCGAACCGCCCTCGCGCACTCGAGGTGCTCACTGAACTCGCGAGCACCGCCCAGTCAATTGCTGACTCCCCCAGCATGCAGCCCGAAGAGACCGCCTATGTACCTCTGGTCGGCCGCATCGCCGCGGGCGTACCGATCACCGCAGATCAGCAGGTCGAAGAGCTCGTACCTCTGCCCCGCCAGCTCGTCGGTGACGGCCAACTCTTCATGCTCAAGGTCTATGGCGAGTCAATGATCGACGCAGCAATCTGCGATGGTGACTTTGTAGTGGTGCGTCAGCAGCGAGACGCTGAGAACGGCGACATCGTGGCCGCGATGCTCGATGGCGAGGCCACGGTCAAGGTGTTTCGTCGCCGCGACGGCCACACCTGGTTGCTGCCACGCAACAGTGCGTTCGAGCCTATTCTCGGCGACCACGCCGAAGTGCTCGGTAAGGTCGTGGCGGTGTTCCGCTCGGTCTAGCCCGTTGTTGTTTCTTACCCTTCGACAGCCTCTAGGTATGGCGAAAGCAATTCGAGTTCACGCAGCACTGCAAGCACCTGCTCGTGCCGGTTGAAGGTGTAGAGATGAATCGATGGCGCTCCCCCCGCCAAGAGCTCGCGGCAAAGCGAGATCACGTGCTCAACGCCAAGCTCGGGCGCATACCCACCAGATGCATCCATCTCGCGAACCAGCCCTTGGGGCGCAGGCCGCCCCGCGAGCTGGGCAACCTTGCGTAGCTGGGCGCTCGTAGACACCGGCATCAGGCCCGGTAATACCGGAATAGTCAAGCCGCGGGATCGCGCCTCGGCTACGAACCCCAGATACTCATCGGCGAGAAAGAACAGTTGTGTGATTGCAAACTGCGCACCCGCCTCTTGCTTCGCGACGAGCCAGTCGATGTCTGCCTCGCGCGACCGCGACAGCGGGTGCCCATTCGGGTATGCTGCAACCGCGGTTCTGCCGACGCTCGTGAACGCGGGGCGCTCAGCGCGCACCTCAGCGACGAGACGCACCAGATCGAGCGAGCTAAGCGAACCCGAGACAAGCTGATCTTCTTCGCTGTACCCGCGAGGTGGGTCGCCCCGCAGCGCGAGAAAGTCGTGCACGCCCGAATCCATCATGGCGTGAATCGCCGCCTTCACCGCCGATCGATCCTCGCCGACAGTCGTCAAGTGAGCGAGCGGCAGCGCATCGCTGTGATCGCGCAGGTATCGCAGCAGGTCGAGCGAGGCATCTCGATTCGAGCCGTTCGCCCCGTACGTCACCGAAATAAAGTCGGGCTGCACCGCGGCCAGGTGCTGCACCGCGTTGCCGAGCGCGAGTGCCGCGGCACCGCTTCTCGCCGGAAATACTTCGAACGAGAACCGGGCACGAGTCGGCGCACTCCCGGTGAGCAGCAGCGCGTTCATACGGCCCTCCCGGCAAGTTCTTCGCTTGCGAGTTGTGTGCCCCGCACGCGGGCAGCGATCTTCGCAAATGCAACGTCTCGCGCGAAGTCGGGTGAGCCGTGGCGCGGCTTCTCATCGATCAGGTAGGGCGAGAAGCCGCAGTCATCGGTCGACCCGAGCAGCTCAGCGGGAATAAAGCGCGCGGCCTGCACAAGACGGTCACGAATCTCTTCTGCTGCCTCAAGCTTCGGGCTCGTCGGATTCGTCACCCCCAGCAGCACACGCGGAACAGTGCGCGAACCCGCGCGGGCGAGCTGCCGCAGCTGCCGCCCAACGAGGCGGGCCACGCGGTCAGGGTCTTTCTCGCTCGCCGATTGCACCAAGAAATAGCCGGCCTCAATCTGAAACAGTTCAGGGATCAGCTCGGCGTAGTCGACATCGGCTGAGTGGGCAGAGTCGTTGTCGTTGCCGGGGCAGGTATGCACCCCGACGGCGGCCCGCTGCACGTCGGTCAGCTCAGCGAGCACGCGGTTGATCAGCTCGATGAAACCGCCGAGCGCCTCTGGCCCCGCCCACGGCGCACGCAGGTCGTCGCGCAGCGCGAGCCTGCCCTCGGTAAAGTCGATCGACACACGGGTGGCCCCGGCTTCGAAGCACCTGCGAATATCTTCGGCGCATCCGGCGACCACATCAGCAAGAAAGTCGTCGCGCGAATAGTCGCCGAGCCCACCAGCCGGCACCATCAGTGACAGCATCGAAGGCGAGATCACGGCTTGCTTCAGCGGCAACGAGGTCAGCCCGCGGGATCGCGCCACGTCGTCGGCCGCCCAGCCGTGAAAGCGAAATGGCGCGCGCGCAAGACTCGGAATCACCCGGTGGTGCCCATCGGCAAACACCGCGAATACCGGCCCCGCCTCGACCCCGCCGTCGTGCAGTGAGGTGCCGAGTGGGTAGCTCGAGAAGCTCTGCCTGCGCTGCTCGCCGTCGCTCACCAGCGGCGAGCCGGTGAGCGCGAAACGCTCAAGCGTGTCGAGCACCGCGGCCTGCTGCGCGAGCTCAAGCTCAGCGGCAGAAAGCAGCCCCGTCTCTGCGTCGAGCACGGCTCGCTGCAGCGCGCTCGGGCGCGGCAGTGAGCCGACTGGCTCGGTGGGTAGCTCCGAGCCAGTCGGCCAAGCGGTGGTGGGCAAGGCCTCGCTCATACGTGTTCGGCGCGTACCGCGCGAGCTGCCTCGACGAGACCGCGAAGGCTTGCTACGGTCTCATCGTAACCGCGGGTCTTGAGACCGCAATCGGGGTTGACCCAAAGCTGGCTGCCCGGGATCCTCGTCGCAGCAATACGAATCAGCTCTTCTTGCTCGGCAGCCGAGGGCACGCGGGGTGAGTGAATGTCGTAAACGCCCGGCCCGATGCCGCGCGAGTAGCCGTGAGCGCCGAGCGGCTCAACAACGTCCATTCGGCTGCGTGCCGCTTCAATAGATGTCACGTCTGCGTCGAGGCCGTCGACCGCGTCGATGATCTCGCCGAACTCCGAGTAACACAGGTGGGTGTGAATCTGCACCTCGGGCGCGGCCCCGCTCGTCGCCAGACGGAATGCACCGACCGACCAGTCAAGATAATCGACCTGTCGATCGCTATCGAGCGGAAGCAGCTCGCGAAGCGCGGGCTCGTCGACCTGCACAATGCTGATGCCTGCGGCAACGAGGTCATCGATCTCGTCGCGCAGCGAGAGCGCGACCTGCCGTGCCGTGTCGCCGAGCGGTTGATCGTCGCGAACGAACGACCAGGCGAGAATCGTGACGGGGCCTGTGAGCATGCCCTTCACCGGGCGATCAGTCAGCGATTGCGCGTACGCCGACCACTCGACGGTGATCGGGGCTGGGCGCGACACGTCGCCCCACAGAATCGAGGGTCGGGTGGCACGTGTGCCGTAACTCTGCACCCAGCCGTTCTCGGTCACCGCGAAGCCGTCGAGATGCTCAGCGAAGTACTGCACCATATCGTTGCGCTCGGCCTCACCATGCACGAGCACATCGAGACCGATCTCTTCTTGCAGGCGAATAACTCGCTCGATTTCTGCGCGCAAGAACCCGTCATATGCGGCATCGTCGATCTCGCCGCGAGCGTGCGCTGCGCGTGCCTTACGAATCTCGCCAGTCTGCGGAAATGAACCGATGGTCGTGGTCGCGAACTGAGGAATGCCGAGCGCGAGCTGAGCATCGCGTCGCTGCTGCTCACTGGCACGGCTGAGGTCGGCCTCGGTGACGTTCTCGACACGGGCACGTACGGCGTCGACGCGCACTCCCGGTGCTGCCGCGCGGTCTGCGAGTGCCTGCGCGGTCTCGGCGATCTCTGCCTCGATCGCCTCTGCTCCCTCGTCGAGGCCGCGCGCAAGCGTCGTGACCTGCTCAACCTTCTGATCGGCGAACGCGAGCCACGACTTCAGGCGCGCATCGAGCTTCGACTCGTCGTTCACGTCGTGTGGCACGTGCTGCAGGCTATTCGAGGTGCCGATGACCACGTCTATGCCGGCGACCTTCAGATCTTGCGCCACGGCCGAGGCGACCCGCAGGTCGGTGCGCCAAATGTTGCGGCCGTCTACGAGACCCGCGACGAACTGCTTTTCGTAGAAGGCGCTGACGAGTTCGCCCGACTCGAATGCGCCGGCGGGCAGCGTGCCTCGCACCAGGTCGGCGTGCACGGCCTCTACTGGCAGCGCAGCAAGGCGCAGCAAGGCGTGTGACGAGTCACCGTAGGGCGCGGTCAGCAGCACGTTCGGCCGGTTATTTGAATTTCCAATAACCGTGTATGCGCGCTCGACCAGCGCCACGACCTCTTCGCGCGGCACCGAGAGCGAATCAGACACGAGCGCGGGCTCGTCAAGCTGCACCCAGGTGGCACCTGCGGCAGCTAGCTCACCCAGCAGCGCGACGTAGGCTGCCAGCGCGTCGTCGAGGCGGCTGATAGGCGCGAAGCCTTCGGCGGCCTGGTTGCTTGCCTTCGAGAGCAACAGATAGGTCACGGGGCCGACAAGCACTGGGCGCGACTCGATGCCCTGAGCTGCGGCCTCGCGAATCTGTTCGACGAGCGCTGCGGCGTTTGCTGCAAACGGCGTATGCTCGTCGATTTCGGGCACGCTGTAGTGGTAATTCGTGTCGAACCACTTGGTCATTTCAAGTGGCTGGTGGTCGTTGTCGCCGCGAGCCAGCGCAAAGTAGAGGTCAAGGTCGGTCGCGCCTTCACGTGCGGCGACGTCGGCGAAACGCGCGGGTGTCGCACCGAGCGCGAGCGTCGCGTCGAGCACCTGATCGTAGAAGCTGAAGCTCTCGGGCACCGCCCCACCCTTTGCGTGAAGGCCGAGCGCCACGAGACGGGCGCGAGTGGCAGCTCGCAGCTCTGCCGCAGCGGCTTGTAGCGCTGGCTGGTCGAGCTCGCCCTTCCAATAGGCCTCAACCGCTCGTTTCAGTTCGCGTTTTCGGCCGATACGGGGGTATCCGAGAATTGTGGCAGAGGGCAAGTTGCTACGGTGCGACATGGGCTTCTTTCGACGAGGATCACGCTGACCCTCTCGAGAGTAATCAACTGAGCGAGCTTCGGTGCGAGCGTGTCGTTCAGTTACCGTAAGTTACTCAGTGTGAAGCGCCAGGGTGAGTGTTCGTCACCCGCTCAGCCCAAAAATGGCTCGAGTTTTGCGAGCGTCTCGCCCCCCACGAACGCGTGCACACGAGTGCCGTCTTCGACGTACTCAGTGCCAAGCACGCGGTTGCGCTCGTGCAACTCGGCAACCAGGTCACCTCGGTCGTATGGCACAGTGACGGTCACCTCGAGGTCGGGGGTGGGCAGCGCAGCTGCGATCCTCGCCTGCAATTCTTCTATGCCCTCGCCGGTGCGAGCCGAGACGAACACGGCGTCTGGCACCATGCCGTGCAGCACGAGGCGCTGCGTCTCGTCGATCAGGTCGCTCTTATTGAATGCCACGATCTCGGGCAGCGCCTGTGCATCGACCTCGGCGATCACGTCGCGAACGGTGCGCAACTGTGCTGCAGGGTCGGGGTGCGAGCCGTCGACCACGTGCACGATCACGTCTGAACCCGCAACCTCTTCGAACGTCGAGCGAAAGGCCTCGACCAACTGGTGCGGTAGGTTGCGCACGAAGCCGACCGTGTCGGCATAGGTGAAGCGCCTGCCGTCGGCGGTCTCAGCGTGCCGCACCGTCGTGTCGAGGGTCGCGAAGAGCTGGTTCTGCACGAGGGCTTCGGCGCCCGTGAGACGGTTTAAGAGGCTCGACTTGCCGGCGTTCGTGTAGCCGGCGATGGCGACAGACGGAACTTCGCCCCGCTTGCGGTTTGCGCGCTTGGCCTCTCGGGCCGGTGCGAAGCCCTTGATTTGCTGACGCAGCTTCGCCATGCGCGTATTGATGCGACGCCGGTCGAGCTCGATCTTGGTCTCGCCTGGGCCGCGAGAACCCATGCCCGCGCCGCCCGCGCCCACCTGGCCGCCGGCCTGGCGCGACATCGAGTCACCCCAGCCCCGAAGCCTCGGCAGCAGGTACTGCAGCTGGGCGAGCTCGACCTGCGCCTTGCCCTCGCGGCTCTTCGCGTGCTGGCTGAAGATGTCGAGGATCACCGCCGTGCGATCGATCACCTTGACCTTCACCACGTCTTCGAGCGCCCTGCGCTGGCTCGGCGCGAGTTCGGTGTCGGCAACCACTGTATCGGCGCCGACCGCGGTCACAAGCTCGGCGAGCTCTTGCGCCTTGCCCTTGCCGAGATAGGTAGCCGGGTCTGGGTTCGCTCGCCGCTGCAGCAAACCGTCGAGCACCTCGGCACCAGCGGTCTCGGCGAGGGCGGCGAGTTCGCGCAGCGAGTTCTCGGCGTCTTCGGTGCCCTGCTTTGTGCTCTGTGAGTAGACACCGATCAGCACGACCTTCTCGAGGCGCAGCTGGCGGTACTCGACCTCGGTCACGTCTTCAAGCTCAGTCGAGAGGCCAGCGACTCGCTTGAGCGAGGCCCTCTCTTCACGCTCAAGCCTGATCGCGTCAAACTCGCCCGCCGCAAACTCGTGCGCCTCGTCGCCGAGCGCTTGGGCGCCGCTGAGGTCGCGAATCACCGTCGCGGTGCGCGACTTCGAGGCGCGCTCAAGCACCCGATCGACCGCGTCGCCAGCTTCGCCGCTGAGCGCATCGCCTGCGGGGCGCTCGTCGATGTTGAAATCTTGCGTGCCTGAGGTGTGTCCGGCTTCGTTGTGCTGCATCGTCATTCTGTGTCCATTTTAGGT
>JAPXTT010000064.1:0-6808 GCA_033812395.1 Leucobacter sp.
GCAGCTCTTCGAGCAGCGCGCTCGGCAGTTCGACCTGTGTTGAGGTTTGGGTGGCAAGTCTTCGCGTCACTTCGTCTTCGACTGAGATTTGCTTGGCAAGCTCGCTTGCCACCGCAGCACCAGCCTGGACGAATGCTGCACCGGGCATTGAGGTCGTACGGGCGCCGCCGTAGAGAATTGCGAGCACCGACCCCGACATTACGACGGGCATCGCGAAGAGCGCCATGAGGCCCTCGCCCGCGACTTGGTGATCGTAGTCGTGGGTGATGTGAGGGCAACGTGTGTAATCAGAAGTGAGCCGGGGGCGCCGCTCACGCATAGCTCGGCCTCCGAGGCCGTGGCCGGTGTCGACGCGTAGATCATGCAGGCTGAGCGTGCGGTTGCCAGTCAGCGCGGTGAGGCGGGCTGTTCCCGCGCGCTCGTACCCACCAAAGGCGACGGGAAATCGCGTGGCACGGGCAAACTCTTGCACGGCATCGTCGAGAAGACGTTGCGCAGATTCAGAGACAGGTATCACCGGCGTTACCTACTTTCGGGGGTAGTCCATGGTAACCCGGCTTCATAGCATCGTGAACGCGCCACGAAGATGTTGCGCGCGTGCACGATTTCAAGGGAGAAACCAGTGACAGCGGTCAACGCAAATTCAGTGGTCGGCGGTAGCTACCGCGCCACGCTTGAGAGAAGCCGTGACGATCGTGAGGGGTTCTGGCTCGAGGCAGCCGAGCGCATCGACTGGGTTAGCCCACCGAAAATGGCGCTCGAAGAACGCTCTGCGACCGACTGGTGTTGGTTTTCGGGTGGCAAATTGAACCTGTGCTTCAATGCACTCGACCGTCACGTTGAGGCCGGTAACGGCGAGCAAACCGCGCTCATCTACGACTCCGCAATGACCGGCACGAAGGTGCACCTGAGCTATGCCTCGCTGCTTGACTCGGTCGCGCGCTTCGCCGGGGCGCTGCAGGCACAAGGTGTGCAGACAGGTGACCGGGTGCTGGTGTATCTGCCGATGACCCCGAAGGCGGTGATTGCGATGCTCGCCTGTGCGAGGATCGGGGCGATTCACTCGGTAGTCTTCGGTGGCTTCGTGGCAAACGAGCTTGCAGTGCGTATTGAAGACGCAAGGCCGAAGGTGATAGTCACATCGTCAGGGGGGCGCGAGCCGAGCCGCTCAGTAGAATACTTGCCGCTGGTGCGTCAAGCACTTGATATCTGTGGCGGGTCAGCGTCAGGGGTTGAGGCCGTGATCGTTGACGATCGCGAATCAGTGCCTGGGTGCGCTGCCGACTACGCGCACGACCGCGACATCGACTGGCTCGACTGGGCCGAGCTTGAGGTGGTGGCAGCCCCCGCCGCTCCGGTTGAACTGCCAAGCGAACACCCGCTCTACATTCTCTATACCTCGGGTACCACCGGCAACCCGAAGGGGGTCGTGCGCGACACGGGTGGCTATGCGGTAGCGCTCGCCTGGACGATGTCGAACGTATATGGAATAGAGGCCGGCGACACGATGTTCACGGCGTCAGACGTGGGCTGGGTCGTCGGGCACTCGTACATCGTCTACGGGCCATTGCTCGCAGGGGCGACAACCGTGCTCTACGAGGGAAAACCGGTCGGTACCCCCGACGCGGGTGCTTTCTGGCGCGTGGTAGAAGAGCACCAGGTGAAGACTATGTTTACCGCGCCCACGGCGTTACGGGCTATTCGGCGTGAAGACCCGATGCTCGAATTGCTCGCAAAGCACGATGTGTCATCGCTTCGGGCCTTGTTTCTCGCGGGGGAGCGAACCGACCCAGAAACCTGGCACTGGATCAAAGACGCCCTCGCGGTGCCTGTTGTAGATCACTGGTGGCAAACCGAGACAGGCTGGGCAATCTGCGCGAATCCGCTCGGTATCGAGCAACTCGAGCTGATACCCGGTTCTACCTCGATACCAATGCCAGGGTACGACGTGCAGGTGCTCGATTCGAGGGGCAGGCGGCTCGTTGAGCCAGGCGCCGAGGGCAATATCGCGATCAAGCTGCCTCTCGCGCCAGGCAATCTGCTTGAAATATGGGGCTCTCGTGATCGCTTCGTCGAATCCTATCTCTCGGCATTCCCTGGCTACTATGCGACCGGTGACGCGGGGCATTTCGATGATGACGGGTATCTGTTTGTCATGGGGCGAACCGACGATGTGATCAACGTCGCTGGTCATCGTCTTTCAACGGGCTCCCTCGAAGAAGTCTTGACCCAGCACCCGGCTGTTGCGGAGTGCGCCGTGATCGGCGCGCGCGATGCGCTGAAGGGCCAACGAGCCGCCGGGTTTGTGACGCTGAAGCACGGGGTCAGCGTGGTACATGCAGATCTCGCGGCCGAGCTCGTGCAGATGGTGCGGGAGCAGATCGGGCCAGTCGCAGCCTTTCGCGATGTCACAATCGTCGAGCGTTTGCCGAAGACTCGATCGGGCAAAATTCTTCGCAAGACGATGCGACAGATCGTCGACGGAGAGCCATACAAGGTGCCAGCCACTATCGAAGACCCGGCAGTCGTTGACTCGTTCATCACTTCGCTGCACACCACCTTCTCGGCGCCGCCGACGCAGGTGCTCACTCTGCCCAGATAGGGCGACCAGACTCAACCCATCCACCCACCATGCGGCGAGGAGGCCACATGTCCATTCCATCTAGCTCACCCGAGCAGCACACGATTGATTACGAATCGTTTCAATCGCGGCCCGAGTTTCAGCAGTACAAGCACCGGCTTCGGCGCTTCGTGTTTCCGCTCGCCATTGCGTTCATGCTGTGGTTCTTGCTGTACGTCGTACTTGCCGCGTTCGCACACGAGTTTATGGCGCAGCCGCTGTTCGGAATGAACGTTGGTCTGTGGCTGGGCCTCGGTCAATTCGTGACGACCTTCGCGATCACGATGTGGTACGTATCGTTCGCAAACAAACGACTCGACCCAAGCACCACCGAGTTGCGTGCCGAGCTTGAGCGGCTCGAAGCTGCTGCCGGAGGGGCCGATGCCACCGGCGCCGCAGGGGGTGCACGATGAGTCTCGCAACCGCGTTTCATGCTGCCGCAGGCACTGGCGAACAGAACCCCGTGCTGAACATTTCGATCTTTCTCGCATTCGTCGCGGTGACCATGGTCATCGTGATTCGCGCGAGCCGCAACAATAAGACCGCTGCCGACTTCTACGCTGGCGGGCGCTCGTTTTCGGGTCGCCAGAACGGTCTCGCCATTGCCGGTGACTACCTCTCGGCGGCCTCATTTCTAGGTATCTGTGGCGCCATTGCGATCAACGGCTACGACGGATTCATGTATTCGATCGGCTTCTTGGTGGCCTGGCTTGTCGCGCTGCTGCTCGTCGCTGAGCTGATGCGCAACACCGCGAAGTTCACCATGGCAGACGTGCTTTCGTTCAGGCTCAAGCAGCGCCCCGTGCGCATGGCTGCGGCGCTCACCACACTCGCGGTGTCGTTCTTTTACCTGCTGGCTCAGATGGCAGGTGCGGGCGGTCTCGTGTCACTGCTGCTCGGCGTGAGTGACAAGCTCGGCCAGTCTGCAGTGATCGCGGTTGTCGGCGTCGTCATGATTCTCTACGTGCTCATTGGCGGCATGAAGGGCACCACCTGGGTGCAGATCATCAAAGCGGTGCTGCTCATTCTCGGCGCGTTCGCGATGACCATCTGGGTGCTCGCACTGCACGGCTTCAACTTCACCGCGGTACTTGACGCGGCGGTCAACAATCCTGAGAACGCAAACGGCGCCGCGATCCTCGCCCCTGGTCTGCAGTACGGTGCAAACCCGATCGATTTCGTGTCGCTCGCCCTCGCCCTGGTGCTCGGCACCGCCGGCCTGCCGCACGTGCTGATGCGTTTCTACACGGTGCCGACCGCGAAAGAGGCTCGCCGCTCGGTGGTCTGGGCGATCTGGCTGATCGGCCTGTTCTATCTGTTTACTCTCGTGCTGGGCTACGGCGCGGGCGCGCTCGTCGGGCCGCAGACCATTCTCGAGGCGCCGGGTGGGCAGAACTCTGCGGCACCTTTGCTTGCTCTTGAGCTCGGCGGGCCGCTCTTGCTTGGCTTCATCTCGGCGGTCGCCTTCGCGACGATTCTCGCGGTTGTCGCCGGCCTCACAATCACAGCATCTGCATCGTTTGCGCACGACGTCTACAACAGCGTGCTGAAGAAAGGCAAGGCCTCGGCGAAGCAAGAGGTGCGCGTCGCGAAGATCACGACCCTCGTGATCGGTGCCCTCGCGATTCTCGGCGGTATTGGTGTGCAGGGGCAGAATGTGGCATTTCTGGTCGCGCTTGCATTCGCAGTGGCGGCCTCTGCAAACCTGCCAACGATTCTGTACTCACTGTTTTGGTCGAAGTTCACCACTCGCGGTGCCGTGTGGTCGATGATCGGTGGACTGGTGTCGGCCGTGCTGCTGATCGCCTTCTCGCCGGTGGTATCTGGCGACCCAGCTGCGATGCTCGGCGACTCGGTTGATTTCGCGATCTTCCCGCTGAAAAACCCGGGCATCGTGTCGATTCCGCTCGGGTTCTTCTTGGGCTGGCTTGGGTCTGTGACCTCGGGCAGCGGGCGTAGCGAGTCAAAGAAGCTCGCGGCTGAGATGGAAGTTCGTGCGCTCACCGGCTATGGCGCAGAGCCACCGGTAGATCACTAGAGGGTGCATGGCCCGGTTCGATGCGTGCTGCGAGACCCACGAGCAGCACGCATCGAGTCGCGCCCGAGCCATGAAAGAATGTAACCCATGGCCTCACCCGTGAACCCGCCGCGCGGCATGCGCGATTTTCTGCCCGCCGACAAAGCACGCCGCGAGCACGCGCTCGGCGTGATCAAGAGTGTCTACCGCGCGCACGGCTTTGACGAGATCGAGACACCGGTGGTCGAAGACTACGCGCGACTGCACTCGGGGCTGGGTGGCGACAACGAGAAGCTGTCGTTCTCGATTTTGAAGCGCGGGATCACCCCCGATGCGCTCGCCGCAGCCGTCGAAACGGGAAGCCCCGAGCAGCTTGCCGACCTGGGCCTGCGGTTTGACCTCACGGTGCCGTTGACTCGCTTCTTCGCTTCGCACCGTGCTGAGCTGCCGCCGGTGTTTCGTGCACTGCAGATTGCGCCGGTGTGGCGCGCCGAGCGCCCGCAGAAGGGTCGCTACCGCCAGTTTGTGCAGGCCGACATCGACATTATTGGTGAGGCTGGCCTGCTGGCCGAGATTGAGCTGATCACGGCGACCTCTGCAGCGCTCGCGGCGCTCGGGCTCGAGGGTTGCGTAATTCGTGTGAACGATCGCCGCGTGCTGTTCGGCATGCTCGAGCACTGCGGCTTTGACGAGGCGCAGCACGATCGCGCACTCATCACTGTCGATAAGCTCGACAAGATCGGTGCGTCTGGAGTGGTCGAAGAGTTGCGTGCACTCGATGAGGCCGCGGCCGAGAACCTCGGCGCGATTCTCGCGGCTGTCGAGCCGGCGCTCTCGGGTGATGGCATCGCGCTGACCAGGGAGGCGCTCGAGTCGTTCGCCACCTCGGTTATTGGAATTTCCAATAACGATGACACGTCTTTGGTTATTGGAATTTCCAATAACCAAAGCGAGGGTGAGGTGTCGAGTGCGACTGCAGCAATCGACAGTCTGGCTGAGCTCGGCGAGGCGCTCGTGGGCTCATTGCCAGCCGGTGTAGAGGTGCGCTTTGACCCGACGCTTGTGCGGGGCATGGGCTACTACACCGGCACGATCTTCGAGATCGCGCACCCGGGCTCGGGCAGCTCGGTAGGCGGTGGCGGCCGCTACGACGGCATGGTCGGCCGTTTTCTGGGACAAGACGTACCGGCGGTGGGTTTCTCGATCGGCTTCGAACGCGTCGTCGATCTCATCTCGCTGCCTGAGAACGATGGCCCCGACGCAGTCGCGCTGGTGTTCGATCGAGACGCAGCGCCCGCTGATCTCACCGCGCTCAAACGAGAGCTGGTCGCCCGCGGCCACCGGGTGCGCCTCGAACGCCGCCAGAAGAACATGAAGGCGCTGCTCGATCGCATTGCGGCAGAGGGTTTCACCAGCTTCGCGAACGTGCCCGCAGGGGTGCGCGCAGTAGGCGAGATCGAAATTCGTCAGCTCGGCTGATCCTCGTTAAAAATTCGCGCCTTCCGATGAGATCGCAGGAAACTCGCGAATGTGCATGAAACTTGCGAATGTGCATGAAAATAACGAGAAATTGCATGCACATTCGCGAGAACCCTGCACATTCGCGAGTTCAGGCAGTCAGCGGGATCATACCCAGCTGCTACCCACACCCAGATACCACTCACACCCAGATACACTGTGTAGGTTCCCACTCACGAACCCAAGGAGCACACGGTGGCATTTGTAGACGCGGTGATCGCACGCGAGATTCTTGACTCGCGAGGCAACCCCACGGTCGAGGTTGAGGTCGGCTTGACCGACGGTTCGGTGGGCCGCGCGGCGGTTCCGTCGGGCGCATCGACCGGCGCGTTCGAAGCGTACGAACTGCGCGATGGCGAGGATCGCTACCTCGGCAAGGGCGTCTTGAAGGCCGTTGACGCGGTGTTCGATGAGCTCGGCCCCGCGCTCGACGACATCTCAGCAGACGATCAGCGTCTCGTTGACGCTGCACTCATCGCGACCGACGGCACCGACAACAAGTCGCGCGTTGGCGCAAACGCTATTCTCGGCGTGAGCCTCGCAGTTGCGCACGCCGCTGCCGCGAGTGCCGAGCTGCCGCTGTACCGCTACCTCGGCGGCCCGACCGCTTGCACACTGCCCGTGCCGATGATGAACATCATCAACGGTGGTGC